>JBCCBF010000068.1:0-10276 GCA_039814445.1 Pseudomonadota bacterium | reverse complement strand
GTTTTGTAAGGCTCCCGGTCGTGCCAGACGCCATCGCCGATTTCGTCATAGACCCGCAGCCAATAATCCCGCCAGGCCAATTCCTGCACATATTTAAATGCTCGTTTCGGGTTCGATACGAGTTCTAGCCCACGGTCGCGCGCTACCGCCAACTCCACCACCCCATGGCGAATGTAGGGGGATAATCTCGTCACCTTACCGTTCAGATAATTTCTTGTCTTATCATAGGCTTGGGGGTCGATCTTATCCAATCGTGCGGCCGCGGCCTCGTGCCCGCCGCGCCAGTCGGATAGGCGATCATCACGAGCGGATGCGTTTGGAAACGCGGCGATTAAGGCTTGGCGATAAGCATCGCGGTCGTCGCCATGGGGATCCGGCAGCGCGAAGGGGGCGAAACCCTTCGCGGCATTGGCGATGTCATGAGGCGTGTTATCGGGCACATCATGTGCGTCCGGGTTGGAGGTCGTGGATGATGATGCTGACATAAGCGTGTGCGCGGGCCTCTTAAGCCGATGATCCGTCGAGTGTTGCGACATTGAAGTAACGCCAAACACCAGCTGGGCAATGGGTAGAGAGAAAACCGCTAGCAACCTACTATTTTACCGGCCTAAACTTGACCATCATGGCAGCACACGGATCAACACGATCACCTAAGACGGGCCCGGGCTTTACCCACCCCGCCCCAGCAACCGGCTTGAGCGGCATGCTCAAACTTGGGTTGATGAGTAGCCATGAAGACGACCCAGCCGTCCCCAGCGTAAGGGGGCCACACCGATGTTTGAGCTAAATTGGATCGCCTTGGGCCCGATTATCTTTTTGGTGATGGTGGTCATCAACATCATGCAAATACGCGCCAGCATGATGAGCCAGAAAGCCCGGCTGGATAAAGCCTGGCGTGAGGTGGAGAATGCCTTACTGAACCGGCGCAACCGGATCCCGGCGATTATCCAAGCGCTGGAAAACCACGCCAGCAGCCAAAACCAAGCGATTGATTGGGTCCGCAATTTTGCCGCCGCCGTGCGCCAGGCTGCCAGCCGGGCCGAAGTGGCACTCAATGATCCCAAGGAACGGGCCAAGCGTGAGGATGAGTTATCCAAGCGCATGCGAGCCTTGGTGGATTTGGCTGGGACTTACCCTGACGTGATCGGCAACCCCTATTACCGGGAAGCGCTCACCCGGCTATTAACCGCCACCGATGAGATTGCCGAGGCGGAGCGGTATTATAATGATAACGCCCGTGACTTTAACGAACGGCTAGAAGGCTTTCCAAACAAGCAGTTAGCCTCGATGTTTAAGTTAAAACCAGCGCCGTCTTTCCGCCTTAAAGCAACCCGCGGCGATGGCGGTGATGAGGCAAACGCGGAAATGCACAGCTTTTTTTCCCGTCGTTAAGCCCCTCGCGTCTCATACGCGCGATCAGCCACCCACTGTCACCTCGTGACCCACGGCTAACCCGAGGGCTTGATCGGCCCGGCCCCGGTTTATGGCGATTTCAACCATGCCCATGCTGTTGGCGTACCAAAATGCCTCGCCCACGGGTACGGCTGAAAAGACCGTGGCGTGCGCTATCAATTGGCCACCGATATTTAAGAGCTGATCCTGGGCCAAGCTTTCCGCCCGGATACCGGTCATTGCGTTACCGTAATGATCCACATATATAATCTGATGCAAATCATCTGGCCAATCGGGATAACGGATAGCTGCCAGGTCAAGCGGGGTCGCGTCAACCCGCATGCCAATTGCCAGGCGAGCGGCCACCGGGGCAAACAAATCCCGGCCGTGAAAGCTTTGAGATAGGGGCTCATCGGGTCGCCAATCAATCCGCCAGGCGGCCAAAGGCTTCTGGCTTTTATCGGCCAAAGCACGCCGCATCACCATTTCAAACAAGCCATTATCCGGGCCGACAAAATGCTGGTTTCCGGCCTCGATCATCAGGGGCTGGCGATCACCACCAACGCCGGGATCGACCACCCCCATAAAAACCGCCCCCCGCGGGAAATACCGCACCATAGGCGCCAAAAGGTAGCTGGCCGCAAAGGGGTTATAGGCTGGCGCATCGGCGATCAGATTGATCACCGGTACCTGGGGCGCCTCAGCGGCGAACACGGCGGCCACCTGGCCCCAATAAGGGCCCGCGAGCCCAAAATCGGTAAAGGTTACCAGCATGGTATCATCCTCTCATCATACAGCCCCGGGCCAGACCGATAGGCTTATCATATCCTGTAGTATGGGCGGTCCTTGAGAGAACGCCTTAGGCTTACGGTTGGATCCTCATCACGAAGCATATTATTGTCGCTAGCCGCCTAGCTTGACACATCTTGACCTTGAAACGCCTGGCCAACACGGCGAAACCCTCAAGCCTCGAGACCAGCAGCGCCAACACCAGCAGTTCCAATAACCCGCGGCAAGCGGCCGAAAGATTGGTGCATTCTGATAATGCTTCGCATCGCACATCCTGATAGGCTGACATACGGTCTTGATCTGGCCGCTGACGCCTGCCTTAACGACTGTCCTGTATGACCGCGAAGCCACCCGCCAAATCCTCGGCCCCATCCCGGGGCAAAACACCGGAAACACCACCGGCTATGGATGCAGGCATGGCGTTGGCGCTGGAAGGGCTGGGCATCGGTATCGCGTTGTTTGATGCGGATGATCGCTTGATCATGGCTAACCGTGCCTTTGCCACGCTTCAAACATTGCCGGATCTGGATTTGAGCCCAGGCCGTGCCTATCAGGACATTTTGGACGACAGCCTGGCCCAGGGAATCTTTGCCGATAACCCCATGGCAAAAGCGATGTTAAGCGACATTGCCAAACATGGCGACGGCAAACCACTTGATCTGTTACTCGCCAATCAAAACCACTGGCTGCGCCATGAGGACCGACGCACCGAGCGGGGACGGACCGCCCTGCGCCAGGATGTAAGCGAATGGAAGCGGTTATCGATACGCCTGAACGACAGTGAAAACCGCTACCGCCTGTTGGCCGATACCTCACTCAATGGGCTGCTGATCCATTATGACGGTGTGATCCAAGAAGCTAATGCTGCCGCAAGCCAGCTGTTTGACACCCCGGTTGCCAGCATTATTGGGCGTGCGCCTGCTGAGCTTGTCGCCACGATTGATCAACCACGGCTTGAGGAGTCCATCGCCCGCGACACCGGTAATGTGGTGGAAATCACCTGTTTGCAGCCCAATGGCACGCCCTTTTTAGCCGAGGCCCGTACCCGCCGCATCCCAAGCCGCGAGGGCCTAGCCGGGGTTATCGCTATTCGGGATGTGACCGAGCGCTTGCGCGTGCAAGAAACCCTGCGCCGCCGGGAGGCGATCTTAAGCGCGGTGGGGCTGGCCGCTGAAACCTTCCTGGCCGATGAAGATTGGCATGATAGCCTGCCACGGGTGTTAGAACAGCTGGGCACAGCCGCCGGTGTAAGCCATGTGTTCTTGCACCAGCTGCGCAACACAAACCAGCATAATCCAGATCATGCCGGGGCCGATACGAACCCTGCACCCGTTATCCATTCCGGTAATTATCAGGTGGAAAAGCAATGGTCCTGGACCGCGCAGGGTTATGATGACCCCTTGTTCCAAGATCAATTAGAGGCCTTTGACCCGGTAAGCTCGGGCCTGGCGGAGCTGGTTGATTTGCGCCGCGGTAGCCCGGCGATTGCGAGCCTGGACGAAGCCGATGAAGAACGCCGCGAGCTGATGGAATACGCAGGCATCCAGTCTTTTTGTCTGTTCCCCGTGCGGCCGTTCGAAGAATGGGGCGATCCTTTATGGGGGGTGATTGGCTTCCTACAGCTCGATCAATCCCGCGAGTGGCTGGATATTGAGGTCGAAACCCTAGGCACAGCGGTTAACTTGATTGTCGCCGCCCTGCGCCGGGATCAAGCCTCGGGACAACTGCGCGATGCCAAAGACATGGCTGAACGCGCCAGCAGTGCGAAATCCGAGTTTCTGGCTGTGATCAGCCATGAGATCCGCACCCCCATGAACGCGATTTTGGGCATGTTGGGCTTGTTATCGAGCACCGAGATGTCGGTGGAACAACAAGATTTCACCGATACCGCCCGCGAAGCCGCCAATGGCTTGATGACCATCATCGAAGACATCCTGGACGTATCACGGATGGAAGCGGGCCGCCTGGTCCTGGACAACCGGGATTTCGACCTGGTGGAACAGGTGGAAGCCATCGTGGAGATCTTCATCCCCCGGGTGCACGAGCAAAATTTGCGGCTGAGCGCCGATATCCCCTTTGATCTGCCGCGCAAGCTTCGCGGTGATGCCGGGCGGTTGCGACAAATTTTGCTAAACCTCTTGGGCAACGCGATCAAATTCACCAGCGATGGATCGATCAGCCTGTCGATCAGTGTTGAGGCCAATGATGACGAACCAGCAAGCGAGGTGGGCGCGGATAAAAACCCCGTAACCATGATGGATCGTGAACCGCCAATCACCCTGAGATTTGCCGTGGAAGATACCGGCATCGGTATTTCCCAAGAGGGGCAAGAAGCGCTCTTTGCTGATTTTTACCAGGCTAGCCACAGCCTGAACCGCCACCATGGCGGGGCAGGGCTGGGTTTGTCGATTTGCCGGCGCTTGGTGGATTTATTGGGCGGGCGCATTGGTGTTGAGAGTAAACTGGGCCGTGGCTCGGTGTTCTGGTTCACCATTCCCTTGCGTGAAGCAAATCCCGATGACCCACGAAAAATTATCGGCACATCCGGCCAAAGTCGATGGCTGCTCGTGGCACAAAACTCATTGATTTGTGCCAGCCTCGACCGACAGCTTCAGGACGCCAATATCCAGCTTGACCGGGTCGATGATCTGGAGGCCTTGCCGGAGGATTTAAGAGGGTATCAACAGCTGATGTTTGACGCTGATATCTACGCCCCTGAACTGCCACGGTTAAGCCAAAGCATCAAGCAGGCCCAAATACCCACAACGCTGTTGGACCATTCCCCGTTTGGTCAGGATCGCCAGCGCCACCAGGCTGGTGGGTTTGACCATGTCTTGCCGATCCCGTTCCGCCGCCAAGAAATTCGCGCCCTGGTGGAAGGGCAACCGATCCCGAACCGACGGTCATCCAATGGCAGCAACTCGGTCGCCACCGGCAATGTGCGGACCAAAACCGACCAAACACCCATGGCGCTGATCGTGGATGACAGCATGACCATGCAAACCAGTATGGCAACCGCGCTCGAAGGTCTGGGCTATCGCACCAGTGCGGCGTCCCAGGCCAAACCAGCCATTGAGCTGTTAGATCAACAAACCGTTGACCTGATCATTGTGGATTTAACCCATGAAGCGGTTGATGCGGCTGGGTTATTGGAACGCATGAAACGATTGCCCGGCCTGGATCAAGTCTCCCGCATTGGGCTTATCGATCCCGATAATCCACCGCCAGCCTCGACAATGACGATGATCACCGCTAGCTTGCCGCGCGATGCTGAATTGGATCAGTTGAAACAATTGATCCGTCAGACATCGCCACATCATCTGGGAGCCGACAGCGACGCCGATGGCCGCTCCCCCGACCAGGCGGATGACCCCACCATGGAACTCAGAGACAGCCCCTCCATCGACCGTAAGACCATCGACGACCTGCGCGAAAGCGTGGGCGATGACATTATTGGCGATTTGATCGATAGCTTTGACACCGAAGCACGGGACCGCAGCAAAAAGCTGGTTGATGCCCTCATGACCAAGGATTTGGTCGGCATTGGTGATGAAGCCCATGCGCTTAAAAGCTTGGCCGGATCGTTCGGCGCGCCGCGATTAATGAACCTGGCTGGTGAGTTGGAAACCGCGTCAAAAGAAGCCCGTGAGGCCGGTGATAATGGCGATGATCACCCAGTTCTGGCCCGCACCAGCGCTGATCGCGTGCGTGATGAGGTGGACCAGGTGATCTTAGCCCTCCGGTCGATCCCGATCCTGGAGCGGGTCAAAGGCTAACAAGCCGGTGGCCTAACCCATACTCCCTATGGCCTAACCCACACTGCCTAGGACCGCCCAGTGCCACCCAAATACCGTGAAAGAAAAAAGCCCTGTCAGGATGAACTGACCGGGCTTTTTTATTGAAAACTGTTAGGGCTCAGCGATTACTCGCGATTGCCAAGCAGCATTAATAGGAACTGGAAGATGTTCACAAAGTTGATGAACAAGCTTAACGCCCCCATGATGCCCATGCGCTGGGCCATCTCACCACCACCGGTGGCCACATAGAGCTGCTTTTGATTTTGGGTGTCATACGCCGTGAGGCCGGTAAACACCAACACACCAATCACGCTAATGGCGAATTGCAGGGCAGAGGATGCCATGAAAATATTCACCACTGAGGCAATGATCAAACCGATCACACCCATGATCAAGAAGCCGCCCATGCTGGCCAGGTTCTTTTTCGTGGTGTAGCCCACCAAGGATGCGCCCGCGAAGGTTGCCGCGGTGATAAAGAACACCCGCGCTAAGCTTTCGCCCGTGTACACATAGAAAACATAGGCGAGTGATACGCCCATGATCGCCGTAAACGACCAGTAGAATGCGTGCAGGCCGCTCAGGCTCATCTTGTGCATGCGGAAGCTAACCACAAACAGCATGATCAGGGGCGCAAACGCCACCACCCAATTCAAGCCGGATGCTTGGAGCATACCAAATAATGGGGTGTAGGCCGTTGCAATGGCAGCAAAACCCGCCACGGCGATACCGCCACCAACCATGTTGTAAAGACGCAGCATGTGCTTGCGCAGACCTTCGTCAAAGCTGACGCCGGCTGCTGTTTGGCTATATGCCGCTTGATTCTCGTTGGACCAACCGGTCGACATCGAGACACCTCCATAAAGAATTCAAAGGGATGCTGGTATCTCGCCGGGGGTAAAATAACCGACGAAAACCAACCGTGTATGCAGCCTCTAGCCACCACACCTGGCAGTAAAATGGTGAAACAAATGGCTGAGTTCAACCAAAATCGGTCAAAAGCGACCCGATTTCACACCCTGTTCATCAGCCGCGGGGCTATGGCTTCCCAATACCGTCATTCCCGCAACAATTCATGATAATTTGGCCTTAATCGTTGCGCAAAAGCGGGGCTGGCTTTTGGCCCAGCGCGTGCCAGGTGCCAACAAAACCAAGCCCAATGGTAATCCCGCCGGCGATCAACACTGTGGTGATGACAGCGCTTGGGATGAACTGCCAATCCATGCCCATCATGCCCGTGAGCACAATATAGCCCGTAATCGTCCCCACGAGCCCAGCAATCAGCGCCGTCGACAACCCCAGCAGACCATATTCCATCAAAAACGCGCGCAACACGGTCCATCGGGTCGCGCCCAGAACCTTGAGCACCACCGCATCATAAATTCGCCGACGATGGCCGGCCGCAATCGCACCGGCCAACACCATGGTGCCCGCCACCAGGGTCACCGCCGCCGTGGCTCGGACCGCCGTTGCGATGTTGGATAACACCGTGTTGACCGTATCAATGGCATCGGCCACCCGGATCATGGAGATATTTGGGAAAGCCGCGGGCACACCGCGTTGGATTGCGGCTTCTGCATCGGGTGGCGCTTTAACCGTGGCCAACCAGGTCTGGGGGGCCGATTCCAACAAACCTGGTGCATAGATCAGGGTAAAGTTAATCTGCACCGTGCCCCAATTCACCTCCCGCACATGGGCGATCTCAGCGGTGATATTGCGGCCCAAGATATTGACCGTAATCTCATCACCTGGGCCGATACCAAAGGCCTCAGCAATGCTATCCTCCACCGACACCAGTGGCGGGCCATCACGCCCCGCCTGATAATCGGGTGACCACCATTCACCGGCCAGGGTTTCACCCTGATTGGCGGGTTCGGCCTTATAGGTGACCCCGCGATCCCCGTTTAAGACCCAGGCCTCATCGGGATCCACCACGGCTTGGCGGGCTTCAACGCCATTAATCTGGGTTATCCGCCCCCGCATCATCGGCGTCGCCCGGAAACCATTCACGCCCGGCTCGCTTTCGACCAAAGCGCGGAAGGGCTCTAGCTGGTCTGGTTGTATATCAACGAAAAAGAAGGTGGGCGCGTCTTGGGGTATCTCATCATTCACCGCGCGTGAGAAATTCCCCTCAATCAATGCGATGGTGACCAACACCGTTAACCCAAGGCCCAAGGACAACACCACCGTTGGCGCTGGGCTTCCGGGGCGGTGGAGATTGGTGAGCGCGAGCCGTAGGGTTGGCCGCTTGGGTCGCCCGGCGGCTTTGGCCAAACGGGTGATCAAACGCCCCGCCGCGTTAAACGCTGACAGCACCAAAACCGCACCGATAACAAAGGATAGGGCGAGACCTTTATGAGCGGCGGTCAGTACGGCGATGACCCCCAGACCGATGGCCAGCCCCGCGGTGATCATCACATACCGACGGGCCGGCTCCCGCCCATGATCTTGCAGCATCTCCCGGAACATAGCGACCGCCGGGACATCCCGCGCCCGCCCCAGGGGCCACACGGCAAAGGTCAGCGCCACCAGATAGCCAAACAAGGCAGCCAACAACAAACCGGTCAAATCAACCCCGGTGCTGATCCTGATCGGTAAGATATCTTCGAGCAAATGCCCCACCACAAAAGGTGCCAGGCCGCCCACTAACAGGCCCAAGCCAATCCCGATCGAGGCCAAGGCCAAGACTTGCAACAGATACACCCGAAAGATAAGCGCACCCGGTGCGCCCAAGCATTTCAGCATGGCGATGGTTCGGGATTTGCCGTCGAGATAGCCTTTGACGGCATTGCCCACCCCGACACCACCCACCAACAGGGCAGTCAGGCCGGTGAGGGTTAAAAACATGGTCAAGCGCAGGATAAAGTCACGCAAACCTGGGGAGGCATTACGGTAGTCACGTACCCGCCACCCGGCATCGGGAAAGCTCGTGGACAGGGCAGATCGTACTGCTCCAGGATCATCACCGGCAGGCTGCTGCAAGCGGTAGAGATAATAGATTAAGCTACCTTCTTGCACCAAAGCGGTGCTGTCCATGGCGGCCATGGATAAGATAAGCCGCGGGCCTAAGGTAAACGTACCCCCTGACGCCCGGTCAGGCTCCCGCTCGATCAACCCGGTCAGGGTGAACGTAGCCGCGCCAACTTGTACGTCATCACCGATGGCGAGACCCAGGCGTACGAGTACGCCTTCCTCCACCACGGCACCCCATTGGCCATTCGGTTGCCGGGCCAGGGCCTGGTCAAACGCCCGGCCATCCGCCAGTTCCACCGCGCCATAAAGCGGGTAGATATCATCAACGGCCTTTAGCTCTACCAATGTGGCGACCCCGGCGCTCAGGCTCTCAGCCCCCGGGACACGCGCCATGGCGCGCATGTCGATACCGCTTGATACCGTGGCCACATCATTGAGAAAGGATTGCTGCTCGGCGGTGGCGGGCTGATAGATCGTGCGCAAGACCAAATCACCGCCCAGAATGGCGCGGCCATCGTTTTGCAGCCCCTGTAACACAGAATTCGATACCGAACGTACACCCGCAATAGCGGCCACACCAATCAGCAGGCACAGGATGAAAATACGAAAGCCCGTGACCCCGCCACGCAATTCACGCCGGGCTAGGGTCCAGGCCAAAGACCAAGAGGCAGCCGCTTGAGACGGGGTGGTGCTCATGGTGCGTCTTGGCCGCGGATTAGGCCATCAACCAGCCGGATTTGCTGGTCACACTGGGCGGCCAGGGCCGGGTCATGGGTGATCAACAAAACCGTCGTGCCCCGCTGGGCCGCCAAATCAAACATCAGGCTGATCACTTTATCGCCGGTTTCCCCATCCAGATTACCGGTTGGCTCATCAGCCAATAGCAATCGGGGGGTCACCGCAAAGGCCCGGGCCAGGGCGACCCGCTGTTGCTCGCCACCCGATAATTGTCCGGGATAATGGGTCAACCGGTGACCCAACCCCACCAGCTCTAATTCCTTGGCCGCCACGTCAAACGCATCGTCGCGCCCGGCAAATTCCAAGGGGATCGCCACATTTTCCAAAGCCGTCATGGTGGGCACCAGGTGAAACGCCTGGAAAACAATACCAATATTGTCCCGGCGGAAGGCCGCCAGCCCATCTTCATCCAGCTGGCTTAAATCCTGACCGATCACCCGGACTGTGCCGACGGGCACCGTTGCGGCCAGCGGTGGTGAATTCGACGACAACAACGCCGATTTCGACATTCTTCTGAATGCCGTGTTTCTGAAACGTCGCCTCTTTCCTAATAGAGTTGTTGGATGTTTTGTTCCCATACCACCCTCGCC
>JBCCBF010000259.1:0-4181 GCA_039814445.1 Pseudomonadota bacterium | reverse complement strand
GAAAACCCGGATATTCTGGCCACGCTCAGCCAGCGGGGTAATGACCGGCCCCATGTGGTGGTGGGGTTCGCCGCTGAAACTGATGACCTGGTTCAGAACGCGAAAGCAAAATTGGCGCGTAAGGGATGTGATTGGCTCCTGGCCAATGATGTGGGCCGTGGCACCGACACGTTTGGCGGCGATAACAACACCATTCATTGGCTCACCACCGCCGGTGACCATGAGGAATGGCCCCGCATGAGCAAGGAATTAGTCGCCGAACAACTCATCGAACGACTTGTCAGACATTTCGCGGCGTAACATATAAGTATGTCACCTTAATCCCAACCTTCGCGTTGACCAGCTTGAAAGCCCTTTCCTATGACGCTCCAAGGCCAAGGCCACCATCCGCGCCTCAGCATCCATGTGCAATTGTTAGAGCATGCGAAAGATCTCGGCTTGCCCAGCTATGCGACCGAGGAAGCCGCTGGCCTGGACCTAACCGCAGCGGTGACTGAGACCATCACTTTGCAGCCCGGCGAACGCCGGTTGGTGCCCACGGGTATCGCCATTGCCTTGCCGCCCGGGTATGAGGCGCAAATTCGACCGCGCTCTGGTTTGGCGCTGAAACACGGCTTGACGACCCTCAACACCCCCGGCACGATCGATAGTGATTACCGTGGTGAGATTGGCGTGATCCTCATCAATCATGGGCAAGAAGCCTATGAGATCACCCGCGGTATGCGCATTGCCCAGATGGTGGTGACCAGCTACACCACCATTGAGTGGCAACCCGTCGTGGCGTTACCGGCGAGCCTGCGGGGCACGGGCGGGTTTGGGTCAACCGGGGTGGGCCATCCATTGCAAAACCCGCAAGAAAAGGCGTCAGACCAATGAGCGAGACCATCACCAAAAGCGATAACGATGATCTACATGATCCCGCTAAACGGTATGCCCGCCACGTGGTCTTGCCCGAAATCGGTGGTGTCGGTCAGCAAAAGTTAGCCGCGGCGAAAGTGGCGATTATTGGCTTGGGCGGTCTGGGCAGCCCGGCGGCACAATTCCTGGCGGCTGCCGGTGTTGGTCATTTGACCCTGATTGACCATGACGAAATCGCCCTGAGCAATTTGCAGCGCCAGATCTTGTTCCAGGAAAACGATATCGGCCAACAAAAGGTCAGCGCTGCAGCCGCGCGCTTGGTGCGCCAGAACAGCCGATGCGTGATCACGCCGGTGGATGACAAACTCACCAATAAGAATGCCGAAGCGCTTATCGCTGACCATGATGTGGTGATCGATGCCACCGATTTGGTGACCACGCGCTACATCATCAATGATGCTTGTGATGCCCTACAGATCCCCTGGGTGATGGGGGCGGTAATCCGTTTTGAAGGGCAAGTGGCGGTGTTCGACCCACGCCAGGCTGATGCGCCCAGCTATCGCACCCTGTTCCCCGAGCTGCCCCCGCCGGACGTCCTGCCCGCCTGTGCCGAGGCCGGGGTTATTGGCCCCATGGCCGGTATCATTGGCGCCTGGCAAGCCATGGAAGCGTTAAAGCTGATCACCGGCGCTGGCACCGTCAAGGCAGGGCGCACCCTCAATATCGATGGCCTTTATAGCGAGTTTTTCGAAACCGGGCTTTAAATCAGCTTATTCCGCCGGCAACTGCCATTGCTTTTCCGGCGGATCCGCCGGGTCGAAATTGTCCGGATAGAACTGGTTAATGATTTGCTGCTCGAGCGCTGCGATATGTTGTTGGCTTTCATCAATCACGGCGGCTTGTTGCTCAACCCTATGGGCAGATTTGATCACGCGCAAAGCGTTGAGATGGGATAAAACGCGCAAGAAATCAGGCCCACGGTCAATTGCCGCTTTAAACCGATCGGGGGCGATACGCACCGCTTCCACACCCTCTTCTGCTGTTACCACCAGATTACCTTGATAAGGCAAGCCCAGTATTGTCTCCACATCCCCATAAAGACTGCCCGCTGACTTGATGAAGGCTGTGCTCTGATGGGGGCCGGTTTTCAAGACGGCCGTGCCGCGTAAGAGCAACCAAATGGCGCCAACGGGGGAGCCTTGCTGGGCAATGACGTCGTGCATAGCAAATACACGGCGGTCGAGAATGGCAGGCCCCAGCCCCTGAACATAATCCATACATCACCAACATTGACTTGTGTATTATATATAACACACGCGCATAATGTTCGCAATCGTATGAATATCAAGGCTTTAAGCGTCAGCCTTCGCGCCGTCATCAAGGGCGTAACCCGCGGAGCGGACCGTGCGGATGATATCCTCTTCATCCCCTTCATTGAGGGATTTGCGGAGGCGCCGGATATGCACATCCACAGTTCGTGGCTCCACATACACATCCTGACCCCAGACCATATCGAGCAATTGTTCCCGGCTAAACACGCGACCGGGATAGGTCATGAAGTGACGCAACAGCTTAAATTCAGTGGGGCCCAGATGGACATCACGGTCGCCGCGCTTCACCTTAAAGGCAGCCAAATCCATCACTAAGTCTTTAAAACTCAGGCTTTCGTCAGCGGTGGCTGGGCTTGCCCGGCGCATCACCGCGCGCATACGCGCGATCAATTCGACCACCGAAAACGGCTTGGCGATGTAATCATCCGCTCCCGCATTTAGGCCGCGGACCTTGTCGGCCTCTTCACCGCGGGCGGTCAGCATGATGATAGGCACATCGCGGGTTTTAGGGTTACGGCGTAACTGGCGGCACACTTCAATGCCCGAGGTCAGCGGCAACATCCAATCAAGCAGTACGATGTTAGGGGTGGTTTCCCGGACAATGGTCAGGGCCTCTTCACCATCCGTGGCCACCAGGGTGCGGAACCCTTCTTTCTCAATATTGTATTGGAGCAGCGTGACGATGTCGGCCTCATCCTCAACAATCAGCACAATCGGCTTTAGCGTATCATTCATAGTCTAGGCCCCCTGTTTCCTCATCTTCGCGTCAGTCCTGACCGCCAGTATCCTTGGCCACGGGTCGGACCACATGCCCAGGCGTTTCATCGCCTTTAGGCCGCGCTTTATCAAACGGCTCGCCGCTGATCATCAAATGCACCTGCTCTGCAATATTGGTGGCATGATCCCCAATACGCTCCACGTTTTTGGCGATGAACAAAATATGAATGTAACCTGTGATATTCCGTGGGTCTTCAATCATATAGGTGAGAAGCTCACGGTGCAGGCTGGTGTACAAATCATCGAGATCTTCATCCCGATGCCAGGCATCAATGGCCCCGGACAGATCCCGGCGGCTATAGGCTGTGACCACCCCGTGCAACAGTTCTTGCACCAGACGGCCCATACGATCCACCGCGCCAATCGGTGGCAAGTCCCGAAACTCAGCCAGGGGCTCTACCCGCTTGGCGATATTGGCGGCGTAATCGCCCACCCGTTCCAAATCGCCCGCAATACGCATGGCGCCCAAAATCTCATGCAAATTCGCCTGGCTCGGCCGGTGCCGGATCAGTAATTCTTGGGCTTGTCGGTCGATCTGCACCTGCAAATCATCCAGCACATGATCCCCTGGGGACACCCGGGCGGCTGTGCGGGCATCACGCCGGATCACCGCGTTCATGGCCAATTGAAGCTGGCTTTCTGCATGCCCAGCCATGCGGATGACCAAGGGCGACAGTGTCCCCATATGGGCGTCCGCCGCGGGGTTCGGTCCAAGCTGTCTAGCCGTGATTTGATGTGACTTTGCCATAAGGCTCTTCGGTTACCATTCTAACCGCATAAACACCAGGTCTAGACAGCCGGCCATCAGCCATAATCGCCGGTGATATAGCCTTTGGTTCTATGATCTTGCGGATTACCGAACAGCGCCGGGGTCGCTTGTAGCTCTGCCATCGTACCCAGGTGGAAAAACGCCGTTCTTTGCGACACTCGCTGGGCCTGTTGCATGTTGTGGGTGACAATCACAATGGTGAAATTATCCCGAAGCTCGGCGATCAGTTCCTCGATCTTACCGGTGGCAATGGGATCGAGGGCCGAACAGGGTTCATCCATCAAGATGACATGGGGGCTAACCGCGATCGTCCGGGCAATGCACAAGCGTTGCTGCTGCCCCCCTGATAGGCCCGTGCCGGGCTCATGCAGCCGGTCTTTGACCTCTTTCCATAAACCCGCGCGGGTCAAGCTGGTTTCCACCACCTGGTCCAGATCATCCTTACT
>JBCCBF010000256.1:0-4273 GCA_039814445.1 Pseudomonadota bacterium | reverse complement strand
CAGCTGTCATCAACCGATTGCGGGTTCTCCAGGAATTTTGCGTAGATATTCGCAATAAAATCGGCGTTGGCGCCGGAAAGGAAGCTTAATTGATCAGCGCCGTAAGGCAGCCGTCCCGCATGTGTCACGTTATTTTAGCCGTCTCGCCTTTATGGCCGCCTGTGATCGGCCCGGTTCGGCGTCACGGTCCCTTGTTTGAGTGTATCGCCGCCGGTGTGGCGGTGCCGCTTATGTCTCAATTTTGATGGGAAAAATCCAATACCAAAATCGTGCCTATATTGTGCCTTCTCAAAGCCCCTGACAAGCCTGAAAAAGCATGCATTTTTACGAAAACAGCCCGGCGCTCAACGCAAGCACCGGGCTGTTTGATTGTTATGCTGTCACCAGAACACGGATAAGTGGTTAACCGCCTGGTTGGCAGTGCGATTAGTCGTTTGGTTAGCCCATGGCCTCGACCATGGTGGTGCCCAGGGCTGCCGGTGATTTGGACACTAAGAAACCAGCCGCTTCCATGGCTTCCATCTTGGCTTCCGCCGTGCCTTTACCCCCGGTGATGATCGCACCAGCATGGCCCATGCGCTTGCCTGGAGGGGCCGTGGTGCCGGCGATAAAACCGACAATGGGCTTGCGGTTGGCTTGGGCGGCGTAGAATTCACACGCTTCTTCCTCAGCCGTGCCGCCGATTTCACCGATCATGATGATGCCTTCGGTTTGATCATCGTCGAGGAACATCTTGAGCGCGTCGGTAAAGTTGGTGCCGTTCACCGGGTCACCACCGATACCGATACAAGTCGACTGGCCAAAGCCTGCCGCCGTGGTTTGGGCGACGGCCTCATAGGTCAGGGTGCCGGAGCGAGAGACGATGCCGATCTTGCCGGGCTTGTGAATGTGACCGGGCATAATGCCGATCTTACATTCGCCAGGGGTGATCACACCGGGACAGTTGGGGCCGATCAGCCGGGTTTTCGAGCCGTCCAGAGCCCGTTTCACCTTGATCATGTCCATTACCGGAATGCCTTCGGTGATACAGATCGCAAGCTCAATCTCAGCGTCGATGGCTTCCAGGATCGCGTCCGCTGCAAAAGGTGGCGGGACATAGATCACGCTGGCATCGCAGCCGGTCTCGGCTTTCGCCTCGGCGACTGTGTTGAACACGGGCAGGTCCAGATGCTTGGTGCCGCCCTTACCGGGGGTCACGCCGCCGACCATTTTGGTGCCGTATGCAATCGCCTGTTCAGAGTGGAAGGTGCCTTGGGCACCGGTGAAACCCTGACAGATGACTTTGGTGTTTGAATGAACAAGAACTGCCATGGTTACGCGGCCTCCTTCACGGCCTTAACGACTTTTTCTGCGGCGTCAGCCAAATTGTCAGCAGCCACAATCGGCAGGCCACTTTCAGCGAGGATCTTTTTGCCAAGCTCCACATTGGTGCCTTCCAAACGCACCACCAGGGGCACGTGCAAGGACACTTCCTTGGCCGCGGCAATGACGCCCTCGGCGATCACATCACAACGCATGATGCCGCCGAAGATATTGACTAGGATGCCTTCCACATTGGCGTCGGACAGGATCAGCTTGAACGCGGTGGTCACCCGTTCACGGGTCGCCCCGCCGCCCACATCGAGGAAGTTGGCAGGCTCACCACCATAGAGCTTGATGATATCCATGGTGGACATGGCGAGGCCTGCGCCATTGACCATGCAGCCGATGGTGCCGTCGAGCTTAACGGGGTTCAGCGCGGGTTTGGTGGCGTACAGGTCAGCTGGGTCTTCTTCGGTTTCGTCGCGCAGCTCTTCCACATCAGGGTGGCGATAAAGCGCGTTGTCGTCGAAGTTGATTTTGGCATCAAGGGCGATCACATCGCCATCGCCGGTGATGACCAGCGGGTTAATCTCAACAATCGCGCAATCCAATTCGGTGAAGGCTTTGTACATGGCCATCATGAATTTCACGGCCTTGTTCACCTGCTTGCCTTCAAGGCCCAGGCCAAAGGCCAGCTTGCGGGCGTGGAAGGGCTGGAGGCCAGTGGCCGGGTCGATGGCGACCTTCTTGATCGCATCGGGGTTTTCTTCGGCCACTTCTTCGATTTCCATGCCGCCCTCGGTGGACGCCATGACGGTGACCCGTGAGGTTGCGCGGTCGACCAACATGCCGAGATAAAGCTCGCGGTCGATATCCGAGCCATCCTCGATATAGACGCGGCTGACTTCTTTGCCCTCGGGGCCGGTCTGGTGGGTGACCAGCTGCATGCCGATCATCTTTTCCGCTTCGGTGCGCACATCATCGAGGGATTTGACGACCTTCACGCCGCCGCCCTTGCCGCGGCCACCGGCGTGGATTTGTGCCTTGACCACATAGACCGGGCCACCGAGATTTTCGGCGACTTTGACGGCCTCATCGGCGGTGTAGGCAACACCACCATCGGGCACGGCCACGCCATATTGGCGCAGCAGCGACTTGGCTTGATACTCATGAATATTCATGGCTGTCCCGTTTGTTTGATCGAAATGAAGACGAAGTTGGAACAAGAACGCCGACCTGTGGGTCAGGTCGGCGTCACTTGCGAATCTTTACCCTTTGGCCCGGATATCGGCGACGGCCTGCTTCAGACCCTCCACCGCGGCGACCGATTTATCGAACATGGCTTGCTCATCGGCGTTAAGCTCGATCTCGACGATCTTCTCAACCCCATGAGCGCCGATCACCACCGGCACACCAATATAGAGACCGTCGACCCCATACTGGCCTTCCAGCAACGCGGCACAAGGCAACACGCGCTTTTTATCCAGTAAGAAGCTCTCAGCCATGGCAATTGCCGAGGAGGCGGGTGCATAGAACGCTGAGCCGGTTTTCAACAGGCCGACAATTTCAGCGCCACCATCACGGGTGCGCTGGACGATTTGGTCGAGTTTCTCTTGAGTGGTCCAGCCCATTTTGACCAGGTCGGGCAGCGGAATGCCCGCCACCGTGGAATAGCGGGTCAGGGGCACCATAGTGTCGCCGTGGCCACCCAGCACAAAGGCGGTGACATCTTCGACCGACACGTTGAACTCTTCCGCCAGGAACCAACGGAACCGCGCGCTGTCCAGCACCCCCGGCCATACCGCACACTTTCTTGGCGTCACCACCGATTGCCTCTTGCATCACCGCGACCATGGCGTCGAGCGGGTTGGTAATCACGATCACAAACGCCTCGGGACAATACTGCTTAATCCCAGCGGCGACCTGTTCGACGATACCGGTGTTGATGCCGATCAGATCATCCCGGCTCATCCCCGGCTTACGCGGCACACCGGCGGTAACGATCACCACATTGGCCCCTTCAAGGGCGCTGTAATCATTCGAACCCGCCATCAGGCTATCAAAACCTTCCACCGGGGAGGCTTCAGCGATGTCGAGGGCCTTACCCTGGGGCACGCCTTCGGCGATATCGATCAGGGTCACATCGCCGAGGTTTTTCAAACCAGCGAGAAGGGCAAGGGTACCGCCAATTTGGCCGGCACCAACGAGGGCAACCTTGTTGCGGTGGGAGGGTCCGTGGGACATGAGAGGGTGAGACCTTTCGTTTCGTGGCTGAGCGTTGGGATGCAGCGCTGGTTGCGGGGGTGCAACCGATGGCGCCACGGCTCATCGAAGGATACGGCCACACCGGGTTTGGGTGGGATGGTCGCGTCCGAAGCAAAAGCCCCTGACGGCAACCATGGGGCGCGTGATAAAACCGCCGCCAGTGCAACCAAATTAGACGGCACTTGTGGTACCGCGAACCGCCCGCTGGGGCAAGGGCTGAGCGATGCATATCACGCGGTTCTGGCTTGTTTTTGAGGTGGCTACAGCCAATTGTAGGTGGACAGGTGATCTGTGGTGGCTGTTTTCAGACAGAATAATGGACCCGCCACGGATCAAGCACGCGGCTAATGGGCGGCGGCTTTTTGTTCCAGGCCAAAGAACTCCAAGTACCAAACCATTTCCGGTGGGGTCATGGGGAAGGCCCCATGGGCTCGGGCTTTCAGGCGGCGATCGGTGGGTACCTGGTCCATGGTGGCCATGATGGCCTCAGCCAGGCGCATATCAAAACTGGCGCGCCAGGTAATCGCCACGATGGCCTTGGCGCTATCGCTTTCGATGATCCGTTTGACAATCAAAGGATGGGCGCGGGCGCGCATGGCTAACGCACCGATTAACAACGCAGTGTTGTCCGGGTCCAGATGGGTCAGCATGAAATCGGTGGTTAGCGTGCCGTGATTATCCAGGCGCCGGGCTTCGTCCACGGCAT
>JBCCBF010000110.1:0-8173 GCA_039814445.1 Pseudomonadota bacterium | reverse complement strand
CGTTGTTAATCAAAATATCAGGTTCAGGACAGACCTCGAGCGCGGCCCGTTGCCCCTCATCGGTTGCGATATCCCCCACCGCCAGGCTGGGCGTTATCCCCGTGGCGGCGGCAATCTCCTGGGCCGTGGTGGCCAGGCTGTCTTGGCTACGGCCGGTGATGGTGACGGCGACCCCTTCTGACGCGAGCGCCATTGCACAAGCGCGACCCAACCCTTTACTGGCGGCACACACAAGGGCGGTTTTACCGGCAATGCCCAAATCCATGATGATATCCTTTCAGGTCAATATATGAGGTGCTTGTAAGGGGCGCTTATCAGCAGCAGGGTCATACTTGATAGCGTGGCTTCAAATACCATGCGGTCAATCACCTTCACTCTGGCAACTCAGCAGTCATGCGCCCCGGGCGTCGGGATCCTCAGCCGGCGTTCGCGCGGCAAGAATGTCGCGGGCCAGCGGGATCGTGATACGGCGGCGTTCAGCCAGGCTGACCTGGTCGAGGGCGGTGACCAAATCGCGGATCGCGGCATAGGATCGGTCCATCCGGGCCAGCAGATAATCAATTACCGCCTGATCCACATCCAATTGCCGGTCGGCAAAATGCTTCACCAACAAGGCGGCCATCATGGCATCGTCAGGTGGCATCAGGGTGACCACTGCCGAGGATTTCAACCGCGAGGCCAGGTCTGGCAACTGCAAAGGCCAACGCGATGGTTCCTCCTCTGCCGCCATGAGGAGACTGCCGCCGGTGGCTTTTAAATGGTTGAACAGGTGGAATAACACCTCTTCCGCTCCGTTATCGCCCGCCACATCGCTGGCGTTATCGAGCGCGAGACACAGGGCGTCATCCGTCAACCCAGACAGCAAGTCATCGGTTAAATCAGTTACGGTGAGGTGCTGTGCCTGTACCCGTTCTTGCCAGATGGTCATAAGGTGGGATTTGCCAGCCCCGCTGGGGCCCACAATAGTGGTCACCGGCCCGGGCCAGTCGGGCCATTTCTCACACCAATCATAGGCCAGCTGGTTCGCCACCCCGACCATATAATCCTCACGCCCAAAGCGTGGGCGCGCATCAAGTGGCAAGGCGATTTGCCCAGAAGGCGTGCGAGAATTCGCCATCATTTAGGTGGCCGTCCCGCCCGTTATCTGGCCCGGTGCTGGGTCGGTCGCCGCATCCGCGGCTGTGTCCTGGGCTGGGCTTTCGCCTGGCGAGGTTTCAGCGTCTGGGGCTTGGGCGGCCATCAGCGTATCCTCACCCACCGGCTTATGATCGGTGCCATTATACAAGGATGATGATTTGTATTGGCTAATGAAGAAACGGATCAACACGCCAATAATGGCGGCGACCGGCACGGCCAGCAACAGCCCCATAAAACCAAACAGACTGCCGCCGACCATCAAGGCAAAGATGATCCAAACATCATGGAGCCCAACACTGCCCCCCACCAAGCGTGGGGTCAGGAAATTGCCCTCGACCAATTGGCCGCCTAGGAAGATCGCCGCAATAATCGCCACCATGGTCAGATCTTGGAACTGGAAGGCGGCCACGCCCACGCTGGCAATCAGGCCAAAACCCGAGCCGATATAGGGGATGAATGACAACAGCCCGGAGGTCAGCCCAATAACAAACCCAAAGTTCAGCCCCGCGATGCTCAACACGATCGCGTAGAACACGCCCAGGATAAAACAAACCGTCAACTGGCCACGGACAAAACCGGCCATGGTTTTATCGATATCACTCAAAATCCCTTGGATCGTTGGCGCGTGTTGTTTGGGCAGAAGATTATTAATGCCCGCTGTGATCTTGGGCCAGTCGCGCAGCATATAAAACGCCACGATCGGCGTGATCACAACCACCGACAGAATATTCGCCAAGGCAGCGGTGCTGGTGACAATGCGTTCGATCACCCCGCCAATCCACGACAGCACAGAGCCCGCGTAATTACCGGCCGCTTGGCGCAAGCGTTCCACGTCCTCACCCGACACTTGTGAGGTGATATCCGCGACCAGGGGACCGACTAATTCTTGCACACGCTTGGCGTAACCCGGCATGGCGGTGATCAAATCAGCGATCTGTTGCTTGATCAGGGGTACCGCCAGCATGATCAGGGCGACAAAGACCAGGATAAAGCTGCCCAACACACAGACCACACCAACCCAGCGTCGCATGCGGGTCTGGTCGAACTTCTCCACCAACGGGTCCAGGAAATAGGCCAAAACCATGCCCGCCACAAAAGGCAGCAGCACATCTTGCAACAACCAAACAAGGGCCAGGAACACAACCATGCCCAGCCCCCAAAAACGTAATTGCTTGCCGTAGGATGGCGCGCGCGTGGTGTTCGTCACAGCGTTCATGGGGATGATCTCGTCTGGCTTGGAATTAGCGGTTTGTGGTCAGCAAATAGGTGGGTTCCGTCACCACCAAATCGGGTTCGGCCGTGTCAGGGCGCGGGTTCAGTGCGGCACTGCCGCTGCCTGGCTGGGTCCGGCTTAACACCCCGCCCAAGGAGGGGTCGAGGGATAAGGGTTCGGCAGACAGGGTTAAGCCGCGCTGGGCCAAAAGACGCCGTAAATCGCCAACACTACCCAGGTGATCAAGGGCAACCCGGGCGCGGTTTTTGGCAAGCGACAGGATCGTCACCCCGGTAATCGCTGTTTCTGCACTCAGCTGTTGTTGTACCCGGCGCCAGGCGGCCAGATTATCAATCGCCACCGCGACCGCAATACGGCCACCGCCCCCCGATAGGGCGACGATATTCTGCTGCTTCCAGCTGGTGTTTAGCCGGTCAATGACCAATTGGGTAGCGCGGCCAATCAACCGCCGCTCATCTTCACCGGGCGCAGCTGTCACCGTCAGGCGGTTGCTATCGATAAGGCCAAACACCCGCTCACCCCGCCGCCCGGGATCTTCGTTAATCGTGAGGCCGTATTCCCGGTATTCCACGGCCAAACGCAAGGGCGTGGTATTGGTTGCGGGCAGCAACCGGGCGGGCATCACGGTGACCGATTCCGTGCCATAGCGGTCGCGCAGGGTTGTTAAAGCGGCAGGCTGGCCGATTAGCACCTGATCCACATTGCCCGCCTGCATATCAGCCAATCCACCGGACGGGGTTCTGAAACTTAATAAATCTTGCAACCCATCGCGCCGGGACCAGCTGTCGAACCAGGGGTTGGGGCTATCCCAAAGGCGATCACCAAAATCACCCTGCCAGATAGGCAGCACCAACATGGGCGGGCGTAGGGCTTCGGTAAACGCAATCCCTTGCGCCCGGAAGAATCGACGCATCCGTTCGGGGCGATATTCAACGGTAAATTGACCGATATAGCGCACCGCCGAGCTGCGCTCCCCAGCCACTTGGAAATTACTGACCAAGGGGGCCAGCTCATCCGTGGGTAGGGTGGCGGCGATTTGCCGGGCGGTATCGGGGGATTGCTGGGTCAAGCGGATGATCATCACGCTTAAACCCGCGCGCTGGGCCGCACTAATGGCTTGTTCCCGGGCCTGGACAGCATCATCAGCCGTCACATCAATATTGATCCCAGCCACCGTGTGCAGGGCCTGAAGTGATGGTGCCCCGCCCAGGGGTTGGGCCATAATGGCGCTCACACCCAGCAGGCTAAAACCGGCCAGTGCCCCAAAAAACAGAACAAATAACGTGCGGAGGCGCGTGGATAACATCATCAAAGCAAAACCGTATAGCAGCCATAGCCACGGGTGCCATTGCATTCGGTATAAGACCCGGTATGTTCGCCATCAATCATGGCCATCCCATGGTCCTTGCCCGCAAGGCACCTCGACACCGCCAGCTATAGCCCACCACGACTGAAGAAACTAGCCGTGAACCAAGAAACAAAGATTAGCCAAACTTACCGTGATGCCGGGGTCGATATCGATGCCGGGAATGATTTGGTCGATGCGATCAAGCCACTTGCCCGCTCCACCGCCCGCCCCGGCGCGGATGCAGCCCTGGGCGGCTTTGGTGCTGCCTTTGACCTGAAGGGGGCGGGTTTCAAAGACCCGATCCTGGTATCCGGCACCGATGGCGTGGGCACGAAGCTCAAGCTCGCGATCGACACGGACACCCATCACACCATTGGCATCGACCTGGTGGCCATGTGCGTGAACGACCTGGTGGTCCAAGGGGCGGAGCCGCTTTTCTTCCTGGATTATTTTGCCACCGGCAAGCTTGATGTGGAAACCGGCCGTGCAATCATGAGCGGCATTGCCGAGGGTTGTCGGCGGGCGGGCTGTGCCCTTATCGGTGGGGAAACCGCTGAGATGCCTGGGCTTTACCAGGAAAAGGATTATGATCTAGCCGGCTTTGCTGTGGGTGCCGTTGAGCGTGATGAGATGCTTATGGGTGACCAGGCAAGCGCTGGGGATGTCGTCTTAGGACTGACCTCTAGCGGCCTGCACTCAAACGGTTTTTCGCTGGTCCGCCGGGTGATTGAGCAAGCTGGCGCGGCCCTTGACCAACCCGCCCCCTATGACGCAAATGAGAGCTTAGGCGCCGCTCTTTTAGCGCCCACCAAACTGTATATCCGTAGTTGCCTGGCCGCGGTGAAAACCGGCCATGTCCATGGTCTCAGCCATATCACCGGTGGTGGTCTGACCGAAAACCTCCCCCGGGTCATCCCCGATGATGTGGCCGTGGTGATTGATGTGGCCACCTGGACCCCGCCGCCGGTTTTTGGCTGGTTGGCCGATACAGGTTCGATTGCCACCGATGAGATGTTGCGCACGTTCAATTGCGGTATCGGCATGGTGGTGATCGTACCCGAAGCCGAGGCCAACGCCGTAAGCCAGATACTCAGCCAACAGGGCGAGACGGTCTATACCATCGGCCATGTGAGCAAACGCGCACCGGAGCAACCAGCCGTACAATACGCGAACCTTACCGATCAGTGGCTAGCAGGCGGGGCATCATGAGCCAAGAAACCCAGCAGAAAACCAAAGTCGGCGTGTTGATCTCAGGCCGTGGCAGTAATTTGCAATCTTTAATCGATGCCAGCGGGGCTGAGCACTACCCCGCTGAGATTGTCTTGGTCATCTCGGACAAAGCCGACGCCAAGGGGTTAGAACGCGCCGCTAAAGCGGGCATTCCGACCCTCACGATTCAACGGGAAGATTATGACACCAAAGCCGCTTTTGAAGCGGCCTTGGATCAAGCGCTTAAAGATGCGGCGGTGGACATCACCTGCTTGGCCGGTTTCATGCGCTTGTTATCTTCGCAGTTCGTGGAAAGCTGGTTGGGACGGCTGATCAATATCCACCCCAGCCTGTTACCGGCGTTCAAAGGGTTGGACGCCCAGGGCCAAGCGCTCAAAGCCGGGGTGCGGATCGCGGGCTGCACTGTTCATTTTGTCACCGCTGACATGGATGCAGGCCCAATTATCCAGCAAGCCTCCGTACCCGTACTGACCGATGACACACAAGCAAGCCTGAGCGATCGGATTTTGACGTTAGAACACCGTATCTATCCCGAAGCGCTCGCCATGCTGGCCACAGGCGGGGTGCAGCTCACAGACAGCAAAGCCGTCTTTAGTCAGGAAGCCTGACGTCAGGGTGCCTGATAATGGTTGAATGGGATTTCCCGAGGCGGGGCATACGGTTCTCCTTGCCTTTTGCCGACCGCTTTCCCATACCATTAAGAACAACGGATAATTTCACACGAATTAGGGCCCATCATCATGGCTGGATCACACGAACCACCGGTCGTTAATAACGAAGAAGTCGACCGCGCAAAGCATTATTACGGCTTTTTCATTCAAGCCTCAAAGATCGTATCGGTGGCCATCATCGTCGTCCTCGTCCTGATGGCAATTTTCCTATTGTAAGGATAGAGCCGCGCATCAGCAGCGGTCTCGTGGCCACAAAAAAACCGGCAGCAGCATCAAGGCTCCTGCCGGTTTATTTTTGTCGGTAACAGGCGAACAATCCCAAGGATTGGCGCGCTGATTAGCCGTGCATTAGCCGGTGATTTCCGTTTCAGCAAAGAAGTAGCCGATTTCGCGTGCAGCGCTTTCGGGTGAATCAGAACCGTGCACAGAGTTGGCTTCGATGCTCTCGGCGAAATCCTTACGGATAGTGCCGGGCTCGGCTTGTTCTGGGTTGGTTGCGCCCATGATTTCACGGTTTTTGGCAATCGCGCCCTCACCTTCGAGGACTTGGACAACCACGGGACCCGAGGTCATGAAGCTGACCAGGTCACCAAAGAAAGGACGCTCTTTGTGTTCGGCGTAAAAACCTTCGGCCACCGCTTGGGTCAGGTGGATCCGCTTTTGGGCCACGATCCGTAAACTCGCTTCTTCGAAACGGGTGTTGATCTTACCGGTTAGGTTACGCCGGGTGGCATCGGGTTTAATAATCGATAATGTGCGCTCAACCGCCATGGGGACGCTCTCTCACTGTTTGGGTGGGTGATACTGTGTAAACGTGGGCGATTATGGGCCTTGAGATAGCGGCCCATCCTCGTTGCGGCGCGTTATATCCGCAAGCAAAGCCTCGCCGCAAGGGAATTACGGCGCATTCCGGCTATGATCTTGCGCTATTCCGCCTCAAGGGACTTATCGGCAGCCGATGCGCTATGGGCCGCCTTCTGTTCCCAGCCCCCTTGAGGTGTTTCCTGCCAATAGGTTAAGTCAAACCCCGCATCCCGGTAGGTGACCCAACGCGCGCGGGCCTGTTTCACGGCTTGATCATCATGGCCATCAAACAAATCACAACCAATGGCATAATGCGCCATGGCCGCCGGGCTGGTCCCAGCCCCGTCAATCTGTAGCAGCACATTGGCCCCGTTGATCATGGGTTGATCCGTGTCAGGCACGCTATCGGTCAACCAGATTGGTTGTTCTGCCGCAAACGCGGCCATGGCCGGATCATCCACACGACCATGGGGCAAAAAATCATCGGGATTGCCGGACCACAAGGCTTGATCCAAGGCCTTGATATGGGTGCTGTCTTCGCTCACGACCACGGCCCGTTGACCACGCTGCACCACCCGGGACAAGATCATCCGCAGGGCTTTTTCCACCGGCATGCGTTGCAGGTGATAAAACCGCACTTCGCCTTGAGCTTGAGCGTGCCCCGGGGGCTGATCCGCAGCGGCCTGAGTGTCAGCCATTTGATGCAAGCCTCTGATTACGCTTATTTTTCATAGTGGTCGCGCACCAGTTGATCCAACAAGCGCACCCCGTAACCGGTACCGCCTTTCGGCGTCCGGGGTGTGGTTTTTGATGACCAGGCCATGCCGGCGATGTCCAAATGCACCCACGGCACATCGCGGACAAAGCGCTTCAGGAAATGGGCCGCCGTGGCGCTGCCAGCGTCACGCCCGCCGATATTCTTCATATCAGCGCCATCGGTGTTCAGCATCTTGTCATAAGCGCTATCGAGCGGCATACGCCAGACCTTCTCACCCACCGTTGCCCCGGCATCGGTGAGTTGGTGGGCCAAATCATCATTATCGGCAAACATACCGCCGAATTCTTTACCCAAGGCGACAATGATCGCGCCGGTCAAGGTGGCCAGATCAATCATAAACTGTGGCTTAAAGCGGTCTTCGGTGTACCAAAGGGCATCGGCCAACACCAGGCGGCCCTCGGCATCGGTGTTAAGCACCTCAATGGTCTGTCCGGATAGGGACCCAATGATATCGCCAGGCCGGGTGGCGCGGCCCGAGGGCATATTCTCAGCCAACGCGATCACACCAACCGCGTTTACCTTGGCCTTGCGCCCTGCCAGCGCGGCCATGGCCCCCACCACGGCGGCTGATCCCGCCATATCCCATTTCATATCGCCCATACCGCCCGGTGGCTTAAGGGAAATACCCCCGGTATCAAAGGTGATACCCTTGCCCACAAACGCCACAGGCGGGATTGTGAAAGCGCTCGCCTTCTTCGATTTACCCTTTGATTTGCTTGTGCTTTTGGCGGGTTCTGCCCCGCGATAGGTCATGACGACCAAAGCACTATCCCGGTCACTGCCCTCGCCCACGGATAACAGGGGATGAACCAAAACACTTCACTTGAGAATGGGCCCTGATCAAATAAACGAGAAAGCACACCCAGCACACCCAGCAACTTCCGGGGGGTGCAAACTGCTGGCTTCCCCACCTGGCCTGTGCCATCGCCCGCCCCAGCCTGTAGCATCAACTCTCTCTTCGCAGCTCTTCG
>JBCCBF010000084.1:0-9348 GCA_039814445.1 Pseudomonadota bacterium | reverse complement strand
GAAGCGCAGATTAACGAACAGATCGACCGGATGCGCCACTCGGCCACCCGCGCCCTGCTCGAACGCAATGATGTGATTATCGTCGCCTCGGTGTCGTGCATCTATGGTATCGGCTCGGTGGAGACCTATTCCAACATGGTCCTGGCCCTGTCACCGGGGCAGCAGGTCAGCCGCAACGATCTGCTCAACCGCCTGGTGGATCTGCAATACACCCGCAACAACATTGCCTTTGGCCGTGGGACTTTCCGCGCCCAGGGGGATACGGTGGAGATCTTCCCCGCCCACTTAGACGACCGCGCCTGGCGCGTCTCCATGTTCGGTGACGAGATTGAGAAGATCACCGAGTTTGACCCGCTCACCGGCCAAAAGACCCAGACCCTGAACGGGGTCAAAGTCTACGCCAATAGCCACTATGTGACCCCGCGCCCGACCGTGAACCAGGCGCTGGAACAGATCAAAGTGGATCTCAAAACCCGGATCGAGGAATTCACCGCTGAGGGCAAGCTGCTCGAAGCGCAGCGGATCGAACAGCGCACCCAGTTTGATATCGAGATGCTGATGGCCACTGGGTCTTGCCAGGGCATTGAGAATTACTCCCGTTATCTCAGCGGCCGCGCGGTGGGTGAGCCGCCGCCAACCCTGTTTGAGTACTTACCGAAAAACGCCCTGCTGATCGTCGATGAGAGCCATGTGACCGTGCCCCAGATCGGCGGCATGTATAAGGGCGACTTCGCGCGCAACAGCACCCTGTCCGATTACGGCTTCCGCCTCCCGGCCTGTAAGGACAACCGGCCGCTGAAATTCGAGGAATGGGAGGTCATGCGCCCCCAAACCGTATTTGTGTCAGCGACCCCGGGGCCGTGGGAGCTGGAGCAAACCGGCGGGGTGTTTACCGAACAGGTGGTGCGCCCCACCGGCCTGATCGACCCACCGGTCATCGTCCGGCCCACAGAAAACCAAGTCGATGATCTGCTGGCTGAAATCCGGCTGTGCCTGGAAAAAGAGCAACGGGTGTTGGTGACGACCCTGACCAAAAAGATGGCCGAGGCGCTCACCGAATACATGACCGAGGCTGGGATTAAAGTCCGCTACATCCACTCAGACGTCGACACGCTGGAGCGGATTGAGATCATCCGCGATTTGCGACTTGGCACCTTTGACGTACTGGTGGGGATCAACCTGTTGCGTGAGGGCTTGGATATTCCTGAATGCGGCATGGTAGCGATTTTGGATGCCGATAAAGAAGGCTATCTTCGCTCGAAAACCTCGCTGATCCAGACCATTGGCCGGGCGGCGCGGAATGTGGAAGGCAAAGCCGTCCTGTATGCCGATAAGGTCACCGATAGTATGCAATTCGCCATCGACGAGACTGACCGCCGGCGTAAAAAGCAGGTGGAATACAACGAAAAGATGGGCATCACCCCGCAGACGGTGAAGAAAGAGATCGCCGACCTGATGGCCGATGCCTATGGCCAGCAAGGCGACACGCCGATGCTGGAAGCTGCCGATGGCACCCAGGCCGCCTTTAAGCCGCAAGACATGAAGGCCAAGATCGCTGAGATCGAAGAGAAGATGCGTGCCGCCGCCGCTGATCTGGAATTCGAAGAAGCCGCCCGTTTGCGTGATGAATTGCGCCGCCTAGAAGCGGCCGATCTGGGCTTTGCCGATGGGGATATGACCAACCCGCGCCTGGCTCCAGGCTGGTCAAAACGCTCCTCCGCCCCTACGAAGCCGAAAAACAAACGCCGTCGTCGCCGTTCCTAACGCGCCGCTCATTTATACCGGGCCGCCCTTACCAGAAAACATCATGGATTGAACAATGACCAAGCAACCCTCAGTCTTGGTGACGGGTGCCGCCAAACGGGTCGGCAAGATGCTCGCCATCGCCTTTGCCCGCCATGGCTGGCATATCGGTGTTCACTACAACAGCTCCCACGGCGACACTGAACAGGCCGTGGCTGAAATCGAAGCGGCTGGCGGCACGGCCACCTTGCTACAAGCGAATTTACGAGACCCCGATGCGGTGACCAGCTTGATCGACCAGGCTCAGGACTTGCCCAATTGGCAAGCCCTCGTGAACTCAGCCGCGATTTTCCAGCGTGATCGAACCCCCAGCATTACGCAGGAAAACTGGCATGATCATCAGGCAATCAACCTGGAAGCCCCCATGCGGCTATCCCAAGCTTTTGCGGCCCAAGCACAGGCCGGTGCCAACAACATGATCGTCAATGTTCTTGATAGTAAAATGGCACGGCCTAACGAACACTATATCAGCTATTCCGTTTCAAAAGCTGGGCTTTGGTATCTTACCCAGGCCCAAGCCCTTGATTTAGCACCCAATATTCGGGTTAACGCCATTGGTCCCGGCCCGACCCTGGTTGCCCCCGGGCAAACCGATAAACAGTTCGAAGCGGCGGTCATGACCCTGCCCTTACAGCGCGCGCCCAGCGCTGAGGAATTCGAGTCGACGATTGATTTTCTGCTCACGGCGCGTTCGGTGACCGGGCAAATGATTGCCCTAGACGGGGGCGGGCATTTGGGTTGGCAGCCGCCAGCGCGCGCCCAAAAAGCATAAACGCAGAGCGGCAAATATGGTTTCCTGTTTAAACCCAGTAGCTTGGCATTTATTGCGCTGCACCCCATATATGCGCCTGCAACATGCGCTAGAAGTCGTCAAGTTGTGCACACGCCAAATCCAGAAATGAATCGGCCAGAGCTTGAATAGTAAACGCCGCAACATGACACGAATATGACAGTTTTGACATATCTTTTAACAATGATAACAATAGCTTAGAATAATTGCCTATTTTTTGACCAATTAAGGCAAGCCCTAGGGTTTCAGCGGGATTGCGACCTATTCCATAGGCTAACCCACAGTGTTATCCACAGAATTGGTGGATTAGTTAAAGCCTGATAAACAGGTTGTGTGTGCATACCGTTGAATGCCCAGTGAGTAGAAGCACTTAGAGAGTTCATGCCCGATACCCACACCAAAACAACCATCAGTTTAGAACGCGGCCAACAGGTCATCCGTGACACGGCCAAGCGTCTGCCGGACACTCCCGGCGTCTACCGTATGGTCAACAGCCATGACGATGTATTGTATGTGGGCAAGGCACGCAGCCTGAAGAAACGGGTGGTGACGTACAGCCATGTAAACAAGCTGCCCAACCGTTTGCGCCGCATGGTCGCCGAAACCATCCGCATGGAGATCGTGACCACCCACACCGAGGTGGAAGCCCTGCTGCTGGAAAGCAATTTAATCAAGAAGTTCCGGCCGCGGTTCAACATCCTGCTGCGCGACGATAAGAGCTTTCCGTTTATCCAGTTAACCGGCGACCATGATTTCCCACAAATCCGCAAACATCGTGGCGGCCGCTCCCGGCCCGGTGATTATTACGGGCCTTTTGCGTCTGCTGGCACTGTGGACCGCACCATTGCCGCCTTGCAGCGCGCGTTTCTGTTACGCAATTGCTCGGACCATGTGTTCAACGCCCGTACCCGGCCCTGCTTGCAATATCACATCAAACGTTGCTCCGCCCCATGCGTGGATTTCGCCTCAAAGGAGGAATACGCCGAGCAGGTGGCGCTGGCAAAAGCCTTCCTCAGCGGTGAAAGCCGCGCGGCCCAAGATCAATTCGCCCAGGCTATGGAAGCCGCGTCCGAACGGCTAGAATTTGAAGTGGCCGCGCGCTACCGCGATCGTATTCGGGCCCTGACCGCGATCCAATCAAAGCAAGAGATCAATATCCAAGGCCTTGGTGACGCCGATATCCATGCCCTGCACCAGCAAGGGGGCGAGACCTGTATCCAAGTCTTCTTCTTTCGCTCTGGTCAAAACTACGGCAACCGGTCCTATTTTCCGGCCCATGCCGGTGACGACAGCACGGCCGACATCCTCGCCGCCTTTGTCGCCCAATTCTATGACAACAAACCCGCGCCCAAGACTTTGCTGCTGTCTGAGAAACCCACCGATATGGGGTTATTGGGGGAGGCTTTGAGCCTGCGGGCCGGGTACAAAGTGGCCATTAACGCGCCCCAAAGGGGTGAAAAGCGTAGCCTGGTAGACCGCGCCATGCACAACGCGAAAGACGCCTTAGCCCGGCGCCAGGCCGAGAGTGCGTCTCAACGCAAACTGCTCGATGGCTTGGCCGAATTGCTCGATCTCGATGCCCAGCCCCAGCGGATCGAGGTCTATGACAACAGCCACATCGGCGGCACAGATGCGGTGGGTGGCATGATCGTCGCCGGGCCCGAAGGCTTCATCAAGAACAGCTATCGTAAATTCAACATCAAATCTGAGGATATTGAACCCGGTGATGATTACGGCATGATGCGCGAAGTTATGCAGCGCCGGTTTTCCCGTGCGCAAAAGGAAGACCCCGAACGCACGCAAGGCCAGTGGCCTGATTTGGTGATCATCGATGGCGGCTTGGGTCAACTCAATGTGGTGATCGAAGCGCTGAATGAGTTGGGCATCACTGATTTGCCACTGGTCAGCGTCGCCAAAGGCCCAGACCGGAATGCCGGGCGCGAGAAGTTCTTCCGACCCGATACTGAGCCGTTTCAATTGCCGATAAACGACCCGGTTTTATTTTATGTTCAGCGCTTGCGCGATGAGGCGCACCGGTTTGCCATTGGCAGCCACCGCGCCCGACGGGAGAAGAAGATCAGCGCCTCACCGCTGGACGGTATCCCCGGTATCGGCCCCGGCCGTAAGAGAGCCCTGCTTTTGCATTTCGGCTCGGCCCGTTCGGTGAAACGCGCAGGACTAAGCGACCTGGAAGCCGTTGACGGCATCAGTAAAAATGTCGCTAAGAAAATCTATGATCATTTTCATGGCCATCCTGAGGTCTGATCAAAAGTGATTTAATTGAAATTTATATTTCTTACTTTCGCGTATCTGGTACATCTTCCAAATCATTCGCGTACGGTTTATTGTTGGGGGATATGCGACGATGGACATTTTACAGGCTTTGTTTTTCGACAATTATGGTGCCAACGCCATCGGCTATATCGCGATAGGCCTCGCCATTGTTTGTTACGTCAGCAAAAACCAAACCGTCTTTATTGTCACCCGTAGCGCCGCCGATTTCGGCTTTGCCCTCCACTTTATCCTGCTGGGTGCCTATCTAGCTGGTTATTTGAGCGCTATTTTGGCCGCGATTTTCGTGCTCAAGCTTCTCACACCGAGCGTTAAGATCCATACGGGCATCACCATCGCCGCGCTTATCGCTTCGGTGGCACTTTCCTATTCTGGCTTGCACAGTTTTGCCGATGCGGTGGCGATCTTCGGCACCATCACTTGCTTTGTGACGGTACTCATCAAAAGCAATTTCTACATGCGGCTATGGGCTGTGTGCATGGTCAGCCCCACCTGGTTCATCTATGCGATGATGATCAGCAGCGCGCCCAGCATGATCGCCAATGCGATTTACATGATCTCGGGCGGTTATGGGCTGATGCGGGTGATGCTGGCAGCAGAAGAAACAGGCGAAGTTTTGCCCCGCCCGTTCCGAACTCTGGCGCATCGCGGCCGCGCCTTGGCCCATATTCATGCCTCAGTCGGCACACGGGCGAATAAGTAATTGGCTGCCCAAGCCGCAGCGACGGCGAACAACACATGGCCGGCCAATGCTACATAGGTAATACCGGTGAAGTTTAAAAACGGTGGGTTACCGGCGACCAGATGGGCCATGAAATACAAGGCGAAGACCCATAAGCCTACGCCATACATGGCAGATGACACCAACCAATGCAGCTTCGGCACGGCTTTCTGGACGATCGGCTGCCAAATGAACAACCAACCAACCGGATAGGCGATCAACCCGGCCACGTAGTGCAGCAGATGCCCACCGGGCACAAAGCGTTCGCCGAACACCACGGCCCAGGTTTGGGTCGCCAGGGGCACGGGCGCCAATTTGGCAAACCCAGCAATCGGCGAGAGAGCCTGACCAAACAGGTCAAACAGAACCGTGGCAAAGGCACCAGCCAAGAGGGTGATGATCACGGTTTTGAGGGTTAGGGCCGGAAAAACCAAACCACCAAGGGCGATCTGATTGGGGTTAGAGACAGCTTTTTCTGGCACGAAATCAGGGGTCTCAGCGGGAATAGCGGCAATGGTTGGCATGGTAACTCCTATGGAAATGCGTTTGCTGTGTTACCCGCAACTTGTCCCAAGCTAGGTATATTAGCAAAACACGATCGCTCACGGGATTGAGCGCCTGGCGTGAGCAGTTTGTTAAGAACGCTCCACTTTCACAAAGGATTGGTATAGCTTTATTCTAAAGAATACGGGACAAGACCTAAGAATATGCCAAAGCGCACGGTCACTTTAGAACTTAATGACGACGTCTTACGCGCCGCACGGCGTCAAGCGTTGGAAGAAACGCGCCAGCTCGCTGACTATATCGAAGAGCTGATCAAACGCGATCTAGGGCTGCCGTTGAGCGAAGACATCAGCGTGATCAACGCCGCCGGTGTCGATCAGTTTGTCCCAGAACGAGAAGTCGGTGAAACACGCAGCGAGTACAAAAAGCGCAAAGATATCGCCGATTACATGTCAGAGCATCTTGGGGGCGACAACTCATGACCACACCTTATGGCTTCGGGAAATTCGTCAGAGTGCGGTTTCCGTATCGAGAAGACCCAACCCAACCGGGCCCCGATACGAAAGTTGGCTTGGTCGTCGGTGTTGATAAATCCGACCCCAAAAACCCCATCGTAAAAGTGGCCTATACCACCACATCTGGCCCCGCTATCAACCGTGAGAAAGACAAACCAGGCAATATTTTTGTTGATGACAAAACCGCTCGCGGCATGAACCAGGTGGAGTTCATGATCAACACTCGGCGTATTGCCTATGTACCCAGCGATAAGCGGTTTTTCCCCGAGCTTGGTCAACCGGGCAGTGGCATTATTGCGAACGCACCAAGGCAGCTGCGCGAGCGCATCAATGCCGAGATGGATAAGGCCAAAGCGCTGGGCATCAAACTTGATGAAACCGGACCGAAGGTCGCTTCTGCGAATGCCAATGATGCTAACGCTGCACAAGGCAAGCCAAAGCCTGTTAAGGTTGCGCGTGAGAAACATGTAGTTGGACGCGATGGGCGACCTGTTTTGTCCTTGCGTTAATTCCCGTAGCGGCCAACCTCGCCGAACCTTTATACTTGCCTGTCTCTAGCCAGCCTGTCACATGCTAGGTCATCGTAACATTCGTTGAGATGCCCCATGGCTGCTTCCGTCTGGACCATCCCCAATATTCTTACCGTCGGTCGTATGGTCGCCATGATACCGCTGGGTCTGTGTTTGACCTATGGCGGGCAGACCGGTGCCTGGATTGCTTTTGCGCTGTATTGCGCCATGAGCATCAGCGACTTCCTTGATGGCTGGATTGCCCGCCGGTTTGGGATGACCAGCACCTTTGGCCGGGTGATGGACCCGATCGCCGACAAAGTGGTGATTGGGGTTATGTTACCGGTGCTTATAGGCCTGGGTCTCATCAGCGGGTGGCATGCGGTGGCGGTCTATTTGATCCTGACCCGCGAGTTTGTCATCTCTGGTTTGCGCGAATGCTTGGCGGGCGATTTGGTTATTCACGTGACCCTGTTGGCAAAATGGAAAACCACCATGCAGCTAATCGCCACGGGCGCGGTGCTGCTGACCGCGGCATTACCCGTGATCACCCCCGTCGCTTTAGGGTTGCTGTGGATCGCTGCGGCCTTAACGGTGTTGAGCGGGCTTGATTATCTGCGCCAGGCATGGCCGACCCTCAAGCAACCCGGGGACAGCCCATGACAGACACGCAACCCAACACCACCATTCGCTATTTTGCCTGGGTACGCACCCGGTTAAATCGGGCCGAAGACGATGTCACGATACCCGCCGCTGGCATGCGCTTACAGGATCTGGCGATTATGTTGCAGGAACAATCCACCTCCCACGCGGTCATCTTCGGGCGTCCTGAGGCATTAAAAGCCGCGATCAATAAGCAATACGCCGATTTAAGCGCCCTGGTCATGCCGGGTGATGAGGTCGCCTTCTTCCCCCCCGTGACCGGCGGCTAGCCATGACAGTGCGCGTACAAGAGGCGGATTTTGATACACAGGCAGAAATCAATGCGATCACTGACGGCACTGACGAAATCGGCGGGGTCGCCAGCTTTATCGGCACGGTGCGGAAAACCCATGATGGCGAGATGATCAAGGCCATGACCCTGGAGCATTATCCAGGCATGACAGAACAGGCCCTAGAAACCCTCAAAGCCCAAGCCCAGGACCGCTGGCCACTCTATGGGGTTACCATCATTCACCGCTATGGCCGGCTTTTGCCGGGGGCGAATATTGTGTTGGTCATCACCGCATCCCAACACCGACAAGCGGCGTTTGATGCCTGCCAATTCATTATGGATTACTTAAAAACAGATGCCCCGTTTTGGAAAGCCGAAGAGCTGGCCGATGGCACGACCAGATGGGTTGAGCCACGCACCCGCGACACTGCGGCAAAACAACGGTGGTCGACCTAAGCGTCGCACCTTAGTTAATAATCACAACGATCAAACACGCTAACAACTCGCTGTAATGGCCCATGGCTGATCACATCACGACTGATATCCTTATCGCTGGCGCTGGCGCTGCTGGGTTGACCATGGCGCTCGCGGCCGCCCAGGCTGGTTGGCGTGTGGCAATCATCGACCCCGGCCCCCTGTCGCCGCCCCAGTCTCCACCCCCGTCGCCGTCCGCTTCAGGAGATCAGGCAACCTCCAAAGCAGAAGCCACCACTAACCCGGCTGATGCCAGGACCACGGCAGTAATGGCCAGCGGTATACGCATGCTTGACCGCTTAGGCGTATGGCCCGATCTAGAACCGATCAGCGCCCCGCTCCGCTATTTGGAACTGATCGATGACAGCACGGGCCATCCCCTGAACCAGCGGTTTGATGCCGGCGAAATCGACCAGTCATGGTTTGCGCAAAACATTCCCAATGATATGCTTAAGAACACCTTGCGCTTACGGCTTCAAGACCGGATCACCTTGATACCGAATAACCGGGTCACCGCGATCAGTGATCGGGATAGCCACTTGGTGATTGAGACGGAAACAGGGCGTGTGGAAGCTCGATTATTGGTGGCTGCTGACGGCCGGGGATCGGCCTGTCGAGACATGCTGCGGTTACCGGTGGCCCATAGCCCAGCCAAAGAAACCGCCTTGGTTTTCAACACCACCCATCATGACAGCCATGGCGGCGTCTCGTTTGAGTTTCATGGCCCCCTGGGCGTAGCCGAACCAGACCATTCCGAGCAAGAGGCCAAACAAACCCGCAGACGAAACCAAAGCCACACGACAGCG
>JBCCBF010000271.1:0-4038 GCA_039814445.1 Pseudomonadota bacterium | reverse complement strand
ATTGTTGCTGTCACCGTGCGGGTTTCTGTTTTCGCGGCGATCACGGCTTGGGTATCAGTGTTGAGGCGGGGGGCTGGGCCTGGCTCGCCCGTATGATTAACCGCAACAGTGACGATCCCGAGCATCGTACCTGCGGCTAGGGCGCCCTTATGCTTATTGGCAAAATGAGTCAGGTCATCCAGGGGGCCTGGCTGGCCGCGCCTCGGCCCACTTTTTAGGACCTTAACTTTCCGACCGCGATAATCGGTAATGCTGATGTGGCTCTTTGCCATGACCTGACCTCAAAAGCGCATTGATCTCTTACTATCATCTATGCGCCAGTTTATTGAAAGTGTTCAACCTATTCGATGCGCATGCGCTTAGGGCATGGCTGGTGCGTTTTCAGCGGGATATCGTGGTGGTCCGGTGTCAGCTTGACCGGTTGAGATGGGCTGATCGGCTAGGCCTAAATTGGCGGGCCGGGGCATGGGCACGCGCACCGGTATCCCCCCGGCTAACAGCGCGGGGCGTTGTCTTACGGCTTCAAAGGCTTCCAGATTGCTGATGATCGCTGTGCGGTTTTGCCGGTAGGTACCGGTGATGCCATTAACACGGCCACGCCAAGACACCCCGGGGCGGATAAAGTCACGGGTGGTTTGCCGGGCATAATCGCCCAGGCTCGTTTGTGGTCGGGTCGCGTTCCGATACAGCTGTTGGTAATGGGGCTGTACCCATAAATTCTGCACCAAGGCATCCACCGACTGCACGGCAGCCTGTTCTGGTGTCGCCGCGTTGCCTTGATCCTCGGCTAACAGAAAATCGGCACGTTCCCAATTACGGTCCATGCCACGGCGGGGCAATTCGCTGATTTCACCACCCGCACCAGCGCCGTGCCAAATGGAGAATTGAAAGAAGCCAACCCCGTCGCCCGTGCCGACTTCACGCAAGATCGTGCCCCCTTGGCTCTCATGGATACCGTGGAGGGTCCAGGCGAGGGACGCTTCTTGATTGAACCCATAGCTGCGCAAGCGGTCATAGGCGGTGTTCATGGCCGAGGCCATGGCTTCGGTAATCACCGGGGCGTTGGCAAAACTGGTCCGCATACCCTCCCGAAACGGGCCTTGGGTGGCTGACGGCATAAGGGTGGTTGTATCGTCGGCATTGGCTGCTGTGGTGCCTGTTTCAGTGGTGGCTACGGCATCGCCAACGCCCTGAGCGTCTTGTGCCTCAGCGTCTTGTGGTTCTACCGCCTGGGTTTGGCCGGTCTCTGCTTGAACGGTCTCTGCTTGAACAGCCTGGGCCTGGGCAGCTTGTGCGAGAGGCTCCATGGCATCGCCAGGAATATCCGCATCAACCGGTGCAAACGGCAGGGTGACCTCAGGGGTGACCGGGGCGGTGATCACGGCGGGATCCACCGGGGCGGTGACGGGATCGGTCGCTTCCGTGTGCTCATGGATCACAGGTGGCCCCAGATGGTTCAGATTGGGTGATTGTTCCAAGCTGGGCGGCACGGGTGCCCGTGGGGCTCGGCGAAATGGGTTGGTTTGATCCCGGCCGCGGGTACGCCGATGATTGGCTGAGCTGGTTCCCCCATGGGGATCAAGGCGCGGGTGCCGGGGTTGCAGCGGTTCCCGGGTTTCACCAAGGCTACGGGTTGATTCAAACCGTGAGTTTTGTCCGGTATGGACCGTGCTGCCCAGCAAGATCACGCCGCTTAAACCCACCTGCATCAGCTGGGCCCGTGGGTCGAGGGATCCCTGGCGGCAAAACGCCATAAACAGATCCATGGGCGACGAACCTGACAGGCCCGGCCCACTTTTCAGGGTGCGTGGGTTAAATTGGTAGGGACGCGGCATGGGCGGTTCTCCCCTGATCATCATCGCCATAAACAATGTTTGCTTGTTGTGTATCAGGTTTATGAAAGCCCATAGCGTTGCCGTGATCAGGGTGTAATCACATTTTGCCGCGAAAATTGCTGGTTGTTGGCGCAGCCTGCGCTATTTCCTTCTCATGGGGTAAAAACACCCCATATGGTGAATAGCCTTAGCGCCTTGAATAATTGAGCGGAACCATGAGCGATCGTGAAGAAAACACCCTGGCTGGACGTGTGGCCCGTTATGCCCGTGTATCGGGGGCCATGGGCGGGATTGCTGCGCGCATGGCCGGTGAGCGGTATCTGGGCATTAAGGTCGAGCGCGAGAAGGCGGCAGAAGATCTAAAAGCGGCCTTGGGCGGCTTAAAAGGCCCGCTGATGAAAGTGGCGCAATTGCTCGCTACCATCCCGGACGCCGTGCCGAAAGAATATGTGAAAGAGCTATCCCAGCTTCAATCCAACGCACCCGCCATGGGCTGGCCCTTTGTGAAGCGCCGGATGGCGAATGAGCTGGGCGCGGGTTGGCAGCAAAAATTTGGCCATTTTGACAAAGAAGCCTGTGCCGCTGCTTCTTTAGGACAGGTGCATCAGGCCACCACCCTGGAGGGCGAGAAGCTTGCCTGTAAGCTGCAATATCCCGACATGCAATCGGCGGTGGAAGCTGACCTCAAACAATTAAAGCTCATCCTCAATATTTTTGAGCGGTCCGATAAGGCGGTATCGACCAAGCAAATCCATGCGGAGCTGACCGAACGCCTGCGCGAAGAGCTGGATTACACCCGTGAGGCAAAGCACATGGCCATGTATCGGGATGTGTTTGCCGATGATGACCGCGTGCATGTCCCGCAAGTGGTGCATGATTTAAGCACCAGCCGCTTGTTGACCATGACCTGGGTCGATGGTGAGCGGATCATGAACTACATCGATAGCCATGAAGAGCTGCGTAACCAGCTCGCCATGAATATGTTCTACACCTGGTATATCCCATTTTATAATTACGGGCTGATCCATGGTGACCCCCATCTGGGCAATTATCAGGTGCGCGAGGATGGATCGATCAACCTGCTCGATTTTGGCTGTATTCGGATCTTCCCGCCCCATTTTGTTCGTGGCGTGATCGATCTTTACAACGCCCTTAAAGATGATGACCCGGATTTAGCGGTCCATGCCTATGAGACCTGGGGCTTTAAAAACCTGTCGAAAGAATTGATCGACGTGCTGAATATCTGGGCCAATTTTATTTATGCCCCGATTTTGGAAGACCGCACGCGGCTGATCGAAGAAACCAATTCGGGCATGTACGGCCGTGAAACCGCGCGCAAAGTGCACATGGCTTTGCGCGAAGTGGGCGGGGTTGAGGTGCCACGGGAATTCGTGTTCATGGACCGAGCCGCGATTGGCCTGGGTTCTGTGTTCTTGCACCTGAAGGCCAATATCAATTGGTATGAGCTGTTCCAAAGCGTGATCGCTGATTTTGATGAGCAAAAACTGGCTGCTCGCCAGGCTGATTTATTAGCCCGTCACGATCTACCGCCGGTTCAGGCCGCATAAAACCAGTAAAAAGTGACCCGCTCCGTATGTGTACGCCTTGGGTGTATGTGTCTGGGCGGGCTATTTCCGTCCCCTTGGGCCACAGTATGGTTGCCATTCACCCCCGTGATGCGTAAACCCTACCGGTGCGCGATGTCACGCGCCTGCCGCCACCCAGCCCGGGCCGCGGTCATAAGAACAAGTTGGGGAGATGTCCCACCATGAAATTGGTTGTGCCACTAGAACGGCGCCCACATGAGCGCCGCGTGGCTGCCTCGGTTGAGACAGTCAAAAAGCTGGTTGCCAAGGGCTTCGATGTGATGATTGAGCAGGGCGCCGGTGCCCGTGCCTCCATCACCGATGAGCAATATAAAGCAGCCGGTGCCGCGATCCAGAAAGATGCAAAGGCGCTTTATAAAGGTGCCGATGTGGTGCTCAAGGTGCAAAAGCCCTTGCGCGCTGGTGAGGGTGACCTGGATGAGCTCGCGCTAATCCCGAAAGGGGCCACGCTGATCGCCACCATCAACCCCTACCAATCCCATGAGGATATCGCCGCCTATGCGAAGGCGGGTGTCACCGCCCTGGCGTTGGAATTGGTGCCGAGGATTACCCGTGCCCAATCCATGGATGTGTTGTCCTCTCAATCCAACCTGGCT
>JBCCBF010000407.1:0-2107 GCA_039814445.1 Pseudomonadota bacterium | reverse complement strand
GTTTCAGCCAGATCGCCCACAAAATCATAAGACCAACGGAACAGCTCGGGATCGACCCGTTCCGTGATCAATTCGCGCACCAACCCTGCTTTTGCGTTTTTAAAACTGACATTGCCCGTGAGGGCTGCGAGCGCCCAGCCGCGATCAGGGTCGGCCACACGGCCAAAATAATCTGCCATCAGCCGCAGCTTGCCATTGCGTGCCGGGGTGAAGATCAAACTGTCGAGCAGTTGGGCAAAATCCTGCATTACTCGGCCTCATCCTCAAACCCAATCAGGGCGAGCGCGCGGGCTCGTCGGCCGTGTAATTGGCAATGGTGGACAATGGCTTCTTCACGGCCATGGGTGACCCAAATCTCGGGCGCATCCACATCCTCAAAGGTTTGGCACAATTCATCCCAATCGGCGTGATCGGACATAACCAGGGGTAACTCGACGCCCCGCTGTTTCGCCCGTTGGCGCACCGTCATCCAGCCGCTGGCCAAACAAACAACCGGGTCAGGCAACCGGCGTGACCACCGATCTTGAATGGCACCAGGCGGGGCCAAGACAATCTGGCCGCGGAAATCATCCTTGGTCATTTTGTCATCACCCCGAATGGTGGCTGGCCGCAGATCACCCAATGCCACCCCATGGCGCCCGTAAAGGTCACAAAGGTTTTTCAAGGCCCCGTGAATATAGATAGGCGCGTCATACCCCCCAGCGCGGATATGGGAAATGACCCGCTGGGCCTTGCCCAAGGCATAGGCACCAATCACATGACACCGTTCAGGGTACAGCCGCATGGATTGAAACAATCGATCAACCTCGCGGTCGACAGGTGGGTGCCGGAATACCGGTAAACCGAAGGTGGCCTCGGTCACAAACACATCACAGGGTACGACTTCAAAACCAGCGCAGGTGGGATCATGGCGGCGTTTGTAATCCCCCGACACCACAAGCCGTGAGCCTTTATAATCGAGGATGATTTGTGCCGAACCCAGCACATGGCCAGCCGGGGCCATGGTCACCGTCACCTCGCCAATTCGCTGGCTCTCACCATAATCGAGCACTTGTTTGGTATCACCAGACCCATCACCATAGCGCACCTGCATAATCTCAAGCGTCGCATTAGTGGCGAGTACTTTTTTATGACCCGGCCGGGCGTGGTCGGCATGGCCATGGGTTACCACCGCATGATCCACCGGCCGCACGGGATCCACATAAAAATCACCAGGGGTGATATAGAGACCCTCTGGTCTGATCTCGACCCAGCTTTCGGGATGGGGGGCAGCAGGAATAGCCATATCAATCGGCGTGCATCATGGGAAAAGGTAAACCAAATGTCTGATATAAGTGCATTGTTCGACATCGCCAGGGAGGTGCGTGAGGCCCAAGCCCAAAACCAACCGATTGTTGCGCTTGAATCCACCGTTATTGCCCACGGCCTACCACGCCCCATTAACCACGAAACCGCCCTCGCGGTTCAAAAATTAATCCGTGATAAGGGGGCCGTGCCCGCGACCATCGCGGTTATGGACGGGCGCATAAAAATCGGCCTGGATGACACCGACTTAGCGCGGTTCGCCAGCCAAACCCAGGTGCGTAAATTATCAACAAAAGACATCGCCATCGCGCTCACGACCGGTGAGATGGGGGCCACCACGGTCGCGGCCACCATGCAGATAGCGGCCCTGGCTGGTATTGCCGTGTTCGCCACCGGGGGCATTGGTGGCGTGCATCGTGGGGCGGAACATAGCTTCGATGAAAGCGCGGATTTACCCGCCCTGGCGCGATACCCGGTGGCGGTGGTCACGGCGGGTGCGAAATCAATTCTAGACCTGCCGAAAACATTAGAACGGTTAGAGAGCTTAAGCGTCCCGGTCATCGGCTATGGCTGTGATGATTTTCCGGCGTTTTATCTGAGCGAAAGCGGTTTGGCGGTGGATCAGCGCTTTGATGAATTGGCGGACATCGCCCGGTTCTTGGCGCTGAAATGGCAGCTTGACGGGGGGCAAGGCGGCGCCGTGATCGCCAACCCAATCCCGGCTGCTTTAGCGCTCGATAAAACCACCCATGACGGGGCCTTAACCCAGGCTTTGGCTGATGTGGCCGCCGCTGGAATCACG
>JBCCBF010000005.1:0-24085 GCA_039814445.1 Pseudomonadota bacterium | reverse complement strand
TCATTGCGCAGGCAAAACCCCACGGTCTGGATCACGATCGGTGTGTTGAGGGTGATTTGTTCCAAGGCATAGGTCATCCGCTCGGGGTCACTGGCGGCACCATCGGTGACCATGACAATGGTATACTCACCATATCCCGCTTGCCGTTGGGCCTGTTGCTCGAGCATTTGCTTGGCCCCCAACAGGGTCGTGCCAATGGGCGTACCGCCATTGGGCACAATCGATGCCATGGCTTCAAAAATCTGCGCCGGATTAACGGGACCTAGGGGGACCAGGACTTGGGCATTATCGCTTTGGAATGACATCAGCGCCAAATAGTCTTCGGGCTGCAAGCTGCGCAGAAATTCTTCCACCGCCGGTCGCACCACACCAAATTTCGCCTGGTTATTCGGTGCGCAATTATCATTATCGGCCATGGAACCACTGGCATCGATGGCCAACACATAATTGCGGCGCACCCGGTTATCATCGAGCAGCACACTGCCCTCGGTTTGCGCCAGACCGTCGGTGCTTAGGGTCCCAGCCCAGCTAAAAGCGGCTTTTGTCGCCTGATCCGCGGTACGCACCGTGAGCGCATCAGCGCTAGTGCCAGAACCAGGTGCCTGCCCACCGAAATCAAAGATTGCCGCTATAAATCCAATGACCATCAATCCGAATGCGACCGGTAATAAGCTACCGCGACGTTTACCACGTGACATAACGCTTGCTCCTATTACCGATTAATCAAGAAGGGTGAATTGGCTGGCCTCTGCCTCAATGGCAATGAGGCGAAACACAACCCGCATATTGGATAGCCACTGGGCTTCATTACTGGGCGCTTTCGGGGTGACCCCATCACTGGCCAAGCCGGTACGCGGGTTTCTAAATCCAAGCCCCAAGGTCTCGAATTGTGCGGGATCCAGGTCAATCCCTTCCGAGGATGCGTATTGGATCAAGCTGTCACGCACGGAATTCGACCGTTCAATGGACAAATTGAGGGCCGCCCGCACCTGACGTTGCAAGGCGACTTGCCCCACATTATCACGCCGCGCTTTGAGGTAACCAAGCGGGTCGCTATGCCCTTCGATCACCATCACCGCCCCGGCATAGGTTGAGGACAAATCAACCACCCGGCTGAAATCGTCACGATACACGTCGATGGGGAACTCACGCTGGTTTGGCTGGAAGCGGATTTCAAACTCAAACAGGGTGGCATCATCCAGGGTACCCTGGGCTTGCTTTGCCGCGACCACTTGGTTCACCGCTGAGGGATTAAAGCTTGGCGCCGCCCGGTCCGGCTGCACCACACCACGGGAGAGGGCGGCAACAGACCAGCCTGATACAACCTCAGAGGGCAAGGTGACATCACGGTTCTGGCTGATCAGCCCCAAGCCCACGAGTGCCGTTTGCGCCTGGTTCATGATCGCGTCAAACCGGCGTGGGTTTGTGGGGTTCTCGTAAAATGCTGTGTTGCCATTCACCCCGATCGTCTCAGCATCGCGGTATAGCAACACCAGATCCTCAGCCGCCGCGGCATCATCGAGCAGCAACGCTGCCCCTTCACGGGTCAGGCGCGCACCGTTGGCGTTATCGGCCAACAAGATACCCCGCACCTGTTCTTCACCCCGCAACAGGGCGTTCACGAAGGCAGACACCGTGTCGGGATACGAGCGCAAGAAATCAGCGCGCACAAAATACTGATCCGCAATAATACGGTTGGCCGACCGGGTCGAGGCCGCCAAGCGGGCCCCTTTGACCACCGGTCCATAAATCCCGCCGCTGGTCAGCGCCTCCGCATCCGGCAGGATCACGAAGGCCGCGTCCACGCTTTGATCTTCCACAAAGGCTTCACCGGGCGTGGAACCGGTCAAACCGGTCAAATCACGGGTCCATTTGATCGTCACATCATCGACGGTCAAGCCCGCGTCTTGCAGCAGCTTGGCCATGTAGTCGATATGCGGGCCATCCTGTTGGATCGCAATCGTAGCCCCCCGCAGATCCTCGATCTTACAGCAAATATCCCCGCGCACGACCAGGGCATCACCCCCGGCGGACCAGGATAATTGGGCAATAGGCACCATGGCGGTGCGTGGGTCTGCCTGAGTCACATCCGTGGCCAGGGCAGCCATGCCGGTGGTGGCTCGCAGAAACGGGCTGTCACAGGTGAGATAATCCCGCACCTGTTGGGCGAACACATCCTCACGGATCAAGGTGATATCAAGCCCGGCTTCACCAAACAGGCTGTTGGGCTGGGTGTCCTGCCCGCCATTGGCGTGAATAGCGATGGTATCAGCCCCCCAGGTGATCATCGGCACCACCAGCTCAGAGGGTGGGCGACAATCCCGCGCGGCGGTGGTGACCCGTTCGGCCATTGGTGCCGGGTTCACGTATTCAATGGCATGAGCGGTGCCAATGGTCGCCCCCAAGCTCACACCAACACCCGCCATTAGAGCTGTCAAAAAACCAAAAAACTGAACCGCGTGGTTGCGATAAACCATGCTCGCTTAATCCCTCACTAATCCATCGATGTAACGTTACAGATGGTTATGCTGTTAATCAGAAGGCACCATAATGACAAAACCAAGCGGGCAAAAGACCTGGCGTGCATATCCTTTGCGTAAACCCACCTAAGGGGCCCGGTTTACCACTTCGCGTAAGGCAAAATTACTCTCGATACGCGACACATAGGGCAAGGTTGATAAATGTTCCGTATGGATCCGTTCAAAATCCGGCAAATCACGCGCGGCGATGCGTAATAGATAATCACTACTGCCCGATACCAAATAGCAAATGATCACCTCCGGGATATCGATCACAGCGGCCTCAAACGCCGCCATTTGCTCACGGCTTAACGTTTGGATCGAGACATTGACCAGCACGGTCATGGGCAAGCCGATTTGCTCACGATCCAAAACCGCGCGATAGCCCGCGATAACACCAGATTCCTCCAACGCCTGTATACGCCGTGAGCATGCGGATGCGGACAAACCAACCCTCTCGGCCAGTTGGACATTGCTGATCCGTGCGTTGGCTTGCAGCGCCATCATGATTTCTTCGTCAAAACGATCCATTTTGCGCCGCACCTAAAATCATCACATGAATAATGCGTAAAATTATCATTTTTGCATGAACCATGCAAATTGCTGCGCAGCATATAAGGGATTTGCACGGACAAATTAGTAAAGACGACATATTCTAGCATCAGAAGCGAAAAATCGCCCACCACATGCTTTTAGGGAGTGCAGATCATGCGTGTCGGTTGTCCAAAGGAAATTAAGAACCACGAATATCGCGTCGGTATTACCCCCGCTGCGGCACGGGAATATGTCGAGGCCGGCCATGAGGTGCTGATCGAGACCAACGCCGGTGGCGGCATCGGTGCGGATGACGACACCTACCGGGCAGCAGGCGCCACCATCGTTGGCACGGCCCAAGATGTGTTTGCAAAAGCCGATATGGTGGTCAAAGTCAAAGAGCCCCAGCCCGCTGAATGGCAGCAGCTTCGGTCTGGCCAGATCCTTTACACCTATCTTCACCTGGCTGCCGACAGACCACAGACCGAGGGGCTGATGGCCAGCGGCTGCACCGCGATTGCCTATGAAACCGTCACCGGCCGTGAGGGGGGCTTACCCTTGCTGGCGCCGATGTCAGAGGTTGCTGGGCGCTTGTCGATCCAGGCCGCCGCTCGGTCCTTAGAAGCACCGGCCGGTGGTGAAGGCTTGCTGTTGGGCGGCGTGCCCGGCGTCGCCCCGGCAAAGGTCACCGTGATCGGTGGCGGTGTCGTTGGTACGCAAGCGGCCAAAATGGCTGTGGGTCTGGGTGCCGATGTGACGATCTTAGACCGTTCCCTGCCACGCTTGCGCCAGTTGGATGACATGTTCGAAGGACGGGCCCGGTGCTTGTATTCCACCGTGGATGCGATCGCAGAGCAAGTCGCCCTATCGGACACGGTGATCGGGGCCGTCTTAATCCCCGGTGCTAGCGCGCCAAAACTAGTGACGGCGGGGATGATCAAAACCATGCGTCCCGGCACGGTCGTGGTGGATGTGGCCATTGATCAGGGCGGTTGCTTTGAGACCTCAAAGGCCACCACCCATGCTGATCCGACCTATGTGGTTGATGGCGTGGTGCATTATTGCGTGGCCAACATGCCGGGTGCCGTGCCCAAAACATCGAGCCACGCCTTGAACAATGCCACCCTGCACCATGGTGTCATGCTCGCCAATATGGGCCTTGAGGCGCTAATCCGTGATCCGCATTTACGCAATGGGTTAAATGTCCATCGTGGCCAAGTAGTGAACCAACAAGTGGCCGAGAGCCTAAACCTGGATTACTGCGACCCCAGCACCGCCCTGGCGGCCTAAGCAACCGAGCCGGCAGACCAATCGAGCACACCAGACTGGTACCCCCGATTGGCGCCCCTGATTGGCGCCCTAGGCTGGCGCAGCCGAATAAGGATCTAAAGAAGCCCGCATCATGATGGTGCGGGCTTTTTCCTTGGCCACACACTGGTCACCACTAACAGCCCTTCCGCCAAGCCATGCGGTTTGCTCGCGGCTGCGCATAACAAATGCTGGTTTGTGTTTACCCACGCCCTTGGTACAAACAACCATTACCCGGGGCCCACAATTTCAAGTCAGCACCATGAGCATTCGCGTCGCGTTAACCCATCGCACGACCTATCGTTATGATCGGCCTACCGAATTGGGCCCACAGATTGTCCGGCTGCGCCCCGCGCCGCACTGCCGCACGCCCATTATCAGCTATAGCCAACAAATCGAACCGGCCGAGCATTTCATTAATTGGCAGCAAGATCCGTTCGGCAATTTCATGGCTCGGCTGGTTTTTCCCGAACCGACCAAGCTGTTTCAAGTGACCGTAGATTTGATCGCCCGTATGGACGCGATCAACCCGTTCGATTTCTTCTTAGAAGACAGCGCACGCGAGGTGCCCTTCACCTATGATGACGCGACGCGCAAGGAGCTTTCTCCCTACCTCGAAGTCACAGAAAATGGCCCTCTGCTCCAAGACCTCGTCGCCGCTGTGGATCTGACCCCGCGCAGCACGGTTGATTTCTTGGTGGATGTAAACGCGATGCTCCACGACCGTATCGGTTACATCGTGCGTATGGAGCCTGGGGTACAGACCCCTGAGGAAACCCTCAGTAGCGCCAAAGGGTCTTGCCGCGATAGTGCCTGGCTGTTCGTCCAACTTCTCAGGCATCTGGGCTATGCGGCTCGGTTTGTATCGGGCTATCTGATCCAATTAAAGGCCGATTTACGGGCCACGGATGGCAGTGACGGCCCGGAAGAGGACTTCACCGACCTCCATGCTTGGGCTGAGATCTATGTGCCCGGTGCGGGGTGGATTGGCCTTGATGCCACCTCGGGTCTGTTCGCGGGGGAAGGCCATATTCCCCTGGCGGCCACCCCGGCCCCACAAAGTGCCGCGCCGATCACGGGGTTGGTTGGCTCTGCCAATGTGGATTTTGAATTCGACATGGCGGTCGCGCGGCTCAAGGAAACACCGCGCATCACTCGCCCCTATGGACGCGATGAATGGGCGGCGATTGCCGCGGCCGGTGACGCCATTGAGGAGAAGCTTCAAGCCGGTGATGTGCGCCTGACCATGGGTGGTGAACCCACCTTTGTGGCGACCGATCACCGGGATGATGAGGAATGGAATATCGATGCGGTGGGCCCCAACAAACGCGATTATGCCGATAAGCTGATCCGCCGCTTACAAGCCAAATTCGCCACGGGTGGCTTGCTGCATCACGGCCAGGGCAAGTGGTACCCCGGGGAAACCCTACCGCGCTGGGCGTTCGGCCTGTATTGGCGTGATGATGGGGTGGCCTTATGGGACAATCCTGCGCTGATTGCGCCGGAGACGATAACGCCGGAGACGATGACACCAGAGACCGTCAATCCTGAAACTGGCAGCCCCAAAACTGACAACGCTAAGCCTAACAAGCTGTCCGGGATTGATGAGGCTGAACGCTTTACCCGCGCCTTGGCGACGGCCCTGGAGATCGAGGAGGACACGGTCCAGCCGGCCTATGAAGATCCCGCCGAGTTCATGCGGAAAGAGCATGAGCTAGCCCCGGAAATAGACCCACAAGACAACAACCTGGCCGACCCAGAAGCCCGCGCGCGGATGGCCGCTGTGTTTGATCGCGGCCTAAACAACCCCGTGAGCTTTGTGCTTCCCGCCCAACCCCTGCAATCTAAGGCCGCAACCGATACCAGCAAACGCCGCCGACAGTTCCAGTGGCAGAGCGAGCGGTGGAAAACCCGGCGCAAAGCCTTGTTTTTGACCCCTGGCGACAGCGCGGCGGGGTACCGCCTGCCCCTGGGTTCTCTCGCCCGCCGGGATGGTGAACCGATCCAAGCGATCCACCAGCAAGACCCATTTGATGACCGCGGCGACTTACCTGCCCGCGGTCCCCAGCGCCAATCACGCCTGGCCCAGCAAACCGCCGCCCAAAAAGCCACAACAGCACAAAACCAGGCCCGCGAACCTTTGCGGGAACAAGCGGTGGATGATGGGGCCCATGACTTCCAAACCGGCTATGGGTTCAACAGTGAGTTTGATGGCGATGGCCCGGTTGTGCGCACGGCCCTGGCGGTGGAGCCGCGCGATGGCAAGCTATGCGTTTTCATCCCGCCTTTACGCTCAGCTGATGAATATGTGGATTTGATCCAAGCGGTGGAAGAAGTTGCCAGCGCCCAATCTATGCCCGTGCAAATCGAAGGTTATGGACCACCCCATGACCCACGGCTGAATGTGATCAAGGTCACCCCAGACCCCGGCGTGATTGAGATCAATATCCACCCCGCCACCACCTGGCGTGACCAAGTAGCGATCACCCAGACCCTCTATGACGAGGCGCGGATGGCCGGGCTTGATGCGTCGAAATTCCATATCGATGGTCGCCCAGCTGGATCGGGTGGCGGCAATCATATTGTTGTGGGCGGCAGTACCGCCAGCGACAGCCCGTTTCTACGCCGTCCAGACCTGCTGGCCTCGCTGATCCGGTATTGGCAGAACCACCCGTCTTTAAGCTACCTATTTGCCGGCTTGTTCATTGGCCCGACCAGCCAAGCGCCACGGTTTGATGAAGCCCGCCATGACAGCCTTTATGAGCTGGAAATTGCCCTCTCCCAAGTGCCTGACCCCACCAAGGATGGGGAAGCCGCCTGCCCGCCTTGGTTGGTCGATCGCTTGTTCCGCCACCTACTGGTTGATGTCACGGGTAACACCCACCGGTCTGAGATCTGTATTGATAAGCTTTACTCACCCGACGGTCCCACCGGCCGTTTGGGTTTGGTGGAGTTTCGTGGCTTTGAGATGCCACCGCATCCGGAAATGAGCCTCGCGCAACAACTGATCATCCGCGCCCTGATCGCCCGGTTCTGGGACCAGCCCTACCATGGAAAACTGCGTCGCCATGGTACCGCTTTGCATGACAAATTCATGTTGCCCTATTTCCTCTGGCAGGATTTCGAGGATGTGCTGCAAGAGACCAGTGATGCCCTAGGGATTACGCTCAGCCCTGACTGGTTCCGCGCGCAATATGAATTCCGGTTTCCGCGCTGTGGCACGGTGCGTTATGAGGGGTTGGAGCTGGATATTCGCATGGCGCTTGAACCCTGGCATGTGTTGGGTGAAGAAGGCGCCATTGGCGGCACCATGCGGTTTGTCGATAGCTCCCTCGATCGCTTGCAAGTATCCGTGACCGGGGCCAGCGACGATCGGTATGCGGTCACCTGTAACGGCATCGCCCTGCCCTTGCATCAAACCGACCAACCGGATCGACAAATCGCGGGCGTCCGCTTCCGGTCCTGGTTGCCGGCCTCTTGCTTGCACCCCACCATTCAGCCCCACGGGCCTTTGGTTTTTGATCTGGTGGATACTTGGAATGGGCGAAGTGTTGGTGGGTGTACTTATTATGCGGTTCACCCAGGCGGACGAAATTTTGAAACCCGGCCGGTGAATGAGCAAGAAGCCCAAGGGCGCCGTGAGGTGCGGTTTAACCCCACCGGCCACACACCAGGGCCGTTCACCCCACGCTATGTCCAAAGCAATCCCGAATGCCCTTATACCCTTGATCTAAGACGGTTTTGACCGGGCTAGAGGATCCCATCGCCGCCTTCATAACCAGCGCCATGACTACCCCCGCCACCACCCTCACCACCATCGACCTGCCGCAGCCCGGCCGTGACATGCGGGCCCTCTATGATTTGGAGCCTGGTATGCGCTTTCTCAATCATGGTTCTTACGGAGCGGTGGCCACACCTATAAAAGCGGTACAGGATGATTGGCGGCGTAGGATTGAGCAAAACCCAGACGGCTTTTTCCGGGACCAATGGCCCGATATTTGCCAACAGGCTCGGCAAGCTCTTGCGGCCTTTGTTGGGGCTGAACCCGAACAGCTAGGCTTTGTTGCCAATGCCACCATGGGCTTGCAGGCGGCCGCCATGGCGGTCCCGCTGAAACCCGGCCAGCGCGTTATCACCACCAATCACACCTACCCAGCCCTCACCAATTTACTACGCTATCTTTGTGATCTGCGGGGCACCACGCTCGATATCATTGAGCTGCCCGCCAGCCCCCAGGCGGGCACACAATTGCTGACGGCTTTGGAAAGCCAGCTTGACCACACGGTCGGGTTGGTGGCCATCGACCACATCACCTCGCCCACGGCCCTGCTCTTTCCCATCGAGGCAGTGGCGTCATTATGTCGACAGGTGGGCGTGCCCATTCTGATCGATGGGGCGCATGGCCCCGGGCATGTGCCGCTGAACCTCACAACGCTAGGGGCTGATTGGTATGTGGGCAATGGTCACAAATGGTTGGGCGCTCCACGCGGCACGGCGTTCCTGTGGTGCCATGATAAATGGCAGGATCGCACCCAAACCCCAGCCATATCACATGGTTATGGCCGAGGGTTTGCTGAAAACTACACCTATTATGGCACGGGTGATTTCAGCGCTTGGGCCAGCCTGCCCCACGTGATTGCCTGGTATAAAAGGCTTGAGGATGCGGGCCATTTCACAACCGCCCGCCACATCTTGCGCGACCAGGCGACGGCCATTGCCGATGCGTTGGACGGACAATCTGTGTCCGCCCCCGACGCGCCGGGGCTGATGACGGCTATACTCTTGCCTCCATCATACACCCAAGCCATGCGCGAGCCGTTGCGCCAGGCCTTACGGACCCACCATAATATTGTCAGCGTCTTCACGTCCTGGGGCAAAGACCGGCTGATGGCGCGGTTATCAAGTTATGTTTATAACGAGGCCAAGGATTTCACAGCCTATCAGACGGCGATGATGTCGTTAAAGAGATCACCGCCGGCCTGATACAAGGGTTAGTCTTCTTCGATCTCGTTGGCGGGTTCGGCTTGCAGCAGACCGTAATTAGCCTCACCAATCCGCTCTAACAGCTCAAGCTGGGTTTCGAGGTAGTCAATATGACCTTCCTCATCCTTTAACAACTCTTCAAACAAGTTTTTGGTTACGTAATCGCCTTCTTCTTCGCAGGCTTCGCGGGCTTCTTTATACAGGGCCCTGGCGCTGTACTCGCCTTTCAGATCGCATTCCAAGACTTCTTTGATGTTGGTGCCAATCATCAGCGGATCGAGCGTTTGCAAATTGGGATGACCGCCCAAAAAGATCGTGCGTTTGATCAGGTTGTCCGCATGGACCATTTCTTCCAGGCTCTCTTCGCGTTCTTTGGCGGCGAGCTTTCCATAGCCCCAATCCTCTAACAGACGATAATGCAGCCAATATTGGTTGACCGCCGTCAGCTCATGCCGGATTGATTTGTTCAAATACTCGATTACGCGTTTGTTATCCTTCACAGCGCCGTATCCTTATGCTGGGTATGAATGGTGATGACAGTGTTACCGACAGAGATAACCGCCCACAACCAAATGTCGAGCTCAAATTTAGAAATATTCTAAATTCGGCAAAATACCAGCAAAAACAGTCAAGTAATTGCTAGTCAGTCGCAATTTCAATTGATAATTCGGTGGGTTAGCTGACCTTGGCGATATCACCGACAGCCGTTGCCGCAGCGGGGGCCAAGTCTTGTTCGGTGGGGCAGGCGCAACCAGCACAACCGGCGGCACCGGTGGTAATGGCATCGTGAATAACACTGGTCATCAAGGGCACACAGCGAGCGCAATTGGGCGCTTCACCCAAGGCTTTGAAAACCCGGCCTGCGGTGACGCGATCACCATCAGCCCCGGCGACATCTTGTGCCGCACTGCGGATATCCTGACATTTAATAACGTTGCAGTGGCAAACGATCATCGGGTGATCACTGGCTTCAAAAGAAGCACGCTCCAAAATGAAACACACCATATCTAGCGGTAAAGCAGTGCAAAGCCACTATAAGTGCGAATGGTTCTCATTATATCTGGAAATTCAGCAAATGCGAGTGATTTTCATTCATAAATTAGTGGATTCTTTTGTTTCGCCAGAAACATTTGTGGGCATGGCGATAAACAAGTGCATATGGCACAGGCTTTGGGTACGACTAAGCGATCGCCGAAAGACATTATAAAGATTGCCCAAACCATGACGCGCCGTACAAAAATTGTCGCCACTATTGGCCCCGCCAGCAGCTCTGAAGAGATGCTGCGTAAACTAGCTGAAGCAGGCGTAAATGTGTTTCGCCTAAACTTCAGCCATGGCACGGCGGATGATCACCGGGAACGGGTGAAATCAATTCGGAAAATCGAAGCTGAGATCGGCCGCCCCATTGCGATCCTACAGGATTTGCAAGGACCCAAATTCCGGGTAGGCACCTTTGCTGATGGACAAGTAAATCTGTCAGCCGGTCAGCGATTTAGCTTTATGCTCGATGATATCACCGGTGATGACCAGCGCGTGCGCCTCCCGCACCCAGAGATTTTTCGCTCGGTGGTGCCCGGCAATGAATTGATGGTTGATGACGGCAAGATGAGCTTCCGGGTCACCGGCGTCACCGATGAGGAGATCACGACAGAAGTGGGTCTCAGCGGCACGCTCAAGGACCGTAAGGGGGTAAACCTGCCAGGTGCTGATGTAGACATCATGGCGTTGACCGATAAAGACTTGGCGGATGCCGAGGTGGGCAAAGAGATCGGCGTTGATTGGGTGGCCCTATCCTTTGTGCAGCGGCCCGATGATTTATACGAGGCACGCAAACGTATTGGCGAAGGCGTCGGGCTTTGCGCCAAGATCGAGAAACCCGGTGCCATCCGGCATTTGGAAGAAATCGTCCGCCTATCCGATGCCATTATGGTCGCCCGTGGTGATCTGGGCGTGGAAATGCCTGCCGAAGACGTTCCAGGGCACCAACGCGACATCATCAGCGCCTGCCGGAAGGCTGGCAAGCCGGTGATCGTCGCCACCCAGATGCTTGAAAGCATGATCACCGCCCCCACCCCGACACGGGCCGAGGCCTCCGATGTGGCCACCGCGGTGTTTAATGGCAGCGACGCTGTGATGCTCTCAGCAGAAAGCGCGGCCGGTGATTATCCGGAAGAATCCGTGGCCACCATGGCGCGGATCATCACAGCCACCGAAGGCTACAGCAATTATCGCACGATCATGTCGGTGGACCATAAAGACATCCACGATACGATCCCCCATGCCGTGGCCAAATCCGCGACAGACCTCGCCGCCAATGTGCGGGCACGGGCGATTGTGGTGTTTACCGCCACTGGTACAACCGCGAGCCGCATTTCCCGGGAACGCCCGCTCACCGATACCCTGGCTTTTGTCCCCAACCGTGAGGTGGCCGGCCGGGTTGCTTTGCAATGGGGGGTGCGGCCCGTGATTGAGCCAGAGAGCTTTGACATGGAGGGCATGCAAGACGCGGTGAGCCGCGAATTGGTGCAACGGGGTATCGCAAAACCGGGTGAGCCCGTGGTGATTGTGGCCGGCTTCCCCTTTGGTCGCCCAGGCTCAACCAACCTTATCCGGGTACACAAACTCAAATAGTTCCGGCTGCCCTTAGGGCACGGACCTAACCGCGAGGTCCGTTATACGAGGACCCAGACCGCGATACTTAGGTCTCGATATTCTAATCCTCAATACTATGGACAATGATCACGCGACGGACTTCGCCTGATGGCCATTTCTCCACCGCCGCGCGTTCGGTGATCGCGGTATAACCGCCATCACGGTTCTCAAGCCGATAGCGTTGGTCAGAACGCAGCATCTTACCATCCATTAACCCTTGCAGCTGATTGATCGCGCGGGCCCGGTCATCGGGATGGATCCGGCCATGCAATTGGTCGATATCATTGCCAATCTCGGTATTGCGATAACCCAAAAGCCCCTTCCAGCTACCCGCCAAATTGACATCCCCTTCATTGGGAAACCATTCGATGAGGCCAGACCGCAAAAGGTTTGTGGCGACCCGGTAGCGGGCAACCCAGCTTTGTAAGTTCCGCACCCGATCATCTTGCCGAAGCCAGGTGGTGGTCACGATGTAAGAGAACAGCAAGATGACAAAGACAGCGGGGACGATGGCCATGATCACCATGATCGCCCCCTCCCCCAACACCAGGCTCACAGGATCAGTGGCATCCAACACTAGCACGCTGGTTTGTTGGCCGGGCACGGCGGCAAAAGCCCCAACCCATTCACTGCCGAATTGCTGATCAGCGCCGGTGGCTATTTGGGCGGCAAAAACGCTCACATCCTGGTCCAAGAAGGATGACAGGGCGCCTTGTAAATCATCGTTGCGGAAAGCTTGCCCCGCTTGCGGCAGCAGGGCACTACCGGTCAATTGGGTGCTGACCAACACATTGCCATCACGATCCATCAAAAACGCCGCATAGCTATTAAGCTCGGGCAAGAAGGCTTGCAAGGTGGTGGCAAAAGCAATCTCAGGCACCAGAACCACCAAATACCCACGGGCATTTTGATACGCCGCGCCAAGCCGCTGATCATTTAACGCGACACTAATTGGAATAATTGCCCCCACACCATCCGGGGCCGCCACCGGGTTGTGGAACACGGCAAAGCTAGGCTGTACCGCCTCATCATTACGGCCTAAGAGTTCCGCTAAGCTTGGCATATATCCTTGGGCTGAGAGTTGGCCAACTTCGAACGCCAAACGCCCCTGACCATCGATAACCGCGGCCGCCACCGCGGTTGTGTCGCGCAAGATCTCGGCCATGTTACGGCGGCTGTCTTCGACCGTGCGCGGCGAGATATCAGCAAGCGCCAAACTATCAGCAGCAATTTGCGCCAGGTCCACATAGAACGGCGTAGCCGTGCGCAAATCTTGCTGCACCTCATTGGCCAATAACCGCGATAGGATCTCCACTTGCACGGTCGAGCGGTCAAAGTTTCGTTGCGCGATCAACATGGCCACCGCGGTCGCACCCACCACAAACGCTAAGAACGTAATGACCACAAGCGCAATCAAATTTGACGGTGCCGCCAACCGCAGCACGCTTAAGGTGCGCTCATTGGCTTGCAACGTGCGGAATAAATTATCCTGCTGGTCTTGCACCAGGGGGCGTTGGTCGCTCATCGCTGGGAGAATCCAAGTCGGGCGGGGAATAGATCACGGGTTACTAGGCTATCCCGGTCACCAAAGGTATAGCGTAAGGAAAGACCAGCCACGTATTCGGTAAACTCAGACGCCGTGGCCCCACCGGCAAAGCCAATCAGTTGCCAGCGAGGGCTGATGAGATACGCGCCCTCAACCAAGCCTGAGACGGCAATCCCGCTGCTTTCGCTGGCGGCAAAACGGCCAAAACCTGGGTTGTCCGGCAAGATAAAAGCGCCATCTTCTTCAAAGTCTTCATAACCAACCGAAGCCGTACCGCGGAGCAGGAAATCTTCAAATTGGTTGGTCTGGAAGTTCATATCCATGGCCACACGGTGGAAGGATTGGGGGCTGAAATACCCGCCATGGCCATTGGTGAAGAAGAACTCGTTCTCGCTATAAGTCTCATAACGATAGGACGGGCCGACGGCAAAGAACTCGAACCCATCAAGGCCCAAATCATAACCCAGGCCAATACCGGCCGCGAGCCGGTCATTATCAACAATATTGTCGCCGATGAAGGTGGAGGCCAGGGCCTCACCACTCACGGTGAAGCCACCGCCCACGGGCACCACAGCCTGGATCCGTGGCCCCACTTCGATCACCCGGCCAAATTCTTCGCCCGTGGTGGGGTCTTCGATCCCGGCAAGAGACAACAAGCTATCGCGCCGTGCTTCGGCAACCCCAGCAAAACTAGCACGCCAACCGCCCTCGCCGTGATAAACCGCGCCCAACTCGCCCACCGGTAGTGGTGAAACCTCACCTGTTAATGGGGTGGTACCAATCGATGCAAAGGGCTGAACCTGCCCCTCATAAGTCCAGCTCAAGCTGGGTTCGATGGCGAATAAATCATCGGTAGGGTTGAACCGCGCTAGGCTGGCAGCGGGCGGTGGGGTGCCCACAAGATCACCGGGTTCAGGTTCATCGATATCAATGATCGGCGCGCGTACAATCGCCGCTACCCGGTGGCGGCCAATGGGAATCCCCACGGCCAGGCTCGGCGATGCCTCAGAAAACCGATCTTGACCCGCTTCACCATCGGAGAACCGGAGCGATACCCCAGCCTGGACCCAGGGATCACCAATACCGCTTAGCCCTTCGGGCGTTTCACCCGGGGCGGCGATCATGGCGGCTGTTTGCACATGGCCACGCTGTAACGCGCGCTCACGGCCCACCTCGCGCATGGTCTCTGCCACCGGTTCATCCACCTTATTGGCCGTCTCGATCAGCCGTTCCACTTGATCAGTGGCGGCCAAGCTTAGGGCGAGCCCTTCGGCCGCGGTTTCTTGCAAATCGGTTTGCAGCAAAGGCTCGAACCGGTTTGCCGCTGAGCGGAATTCACCCAGCTGATACCGTGACCAGGCCCCGGTCAGTCGGGCTGCGTTTATCAGCTCATCATTATTGGTGGCCGATGCGGCCAGTATGGCATCAGCCCGGGTCTTGGCCGCTTCATAATCACCAGCATCATATATCCGTTGGGCTTCGGCCAATTGGATGACAACAGCCTGATCCCTCGCCTGTTGCACCAGCGCTTGATCGCCCAGGCGTTCGGCGTCGGCTTGAGCCTCGCGCACGGTAATCAAGGCTTGTTCGGGCGCGCCATTGTCATACAGCCGCTGGGCCATCAACAGGTCGAGCTGCACCATCAAGGCATCGCGGCGTGTATCGCCTGGCGGCAATTGGCCTAAGAAGTCCCGCGCCGACGCCAGATCACGCTGGGCCAAGGCCGTGGTAATCGCTCCCAACAGGGTTTCATCACCGCCACCCCATTGTAAGGCGTTGGCAAACCACCGGTCCGCCGCGGGTAAATTATCGCGTTCCAAATTCGCCCAACCAAGCAAGGTGGCCTGGGTGGGATTTTGGCTCTTTGTCGCAATCTCACCGGCGCGTACTAAATCACCATCGGCTAGGATCTGATCAAATTGGGCGGTGAGTAGCCGATCACGTAACGCGACGCCCCGATCATCGGTGACCGGTATCTGATTAATCAGCGCCTCAGCACGGGCAAAAGCACCGGCCTCTAAGGCCACATTCGCAGCCCCAATACGGGCATCAACACCGCCACCCCAGCGAATGGCACGATCGAACCATCGTTTGGCCGTGTTTAACTGCCCGCGGCCTAGCGCCTCATAGCCTAGCTGGATGGCCGGTCCGGGTTGGGCCGCGCGCAAGGCTGCGTCTGAAGCGGTACGGGTACGGCCCGCGGCAAAGGCTTGGGTAAATTGCTGGGCGGCCACCCGGTCATCAAACGCCTTTAAACGAGCGACATCGGTTTCTGCAGGCGGGCGTTGGCGCTCGATCTCCAGCAGCAAGGCGGTATCAGCCAGCGGCAATTCCGCCAAGCTGCGCTCAATGGCAAAGAACCGGTCAGCGGGATCCGGGCATTCTTCGACCACACCCCGGTAGAGGGGCATAAGCTCGCCCACACGGTCTGTTTTGGCGATCACATCAGCGATCCGCCAAATATTGGCTGGGCTTGGGCAGGCAAAGGCCTCGGGGTAGTCTTGCGGCAATTGCAACAACCGGGCGGGATCACCCGCGGCGATGGCGGCGTCAACCTCGGTGCGCACCCGTAAATCGGCCAGGGCCGCGGTTAAATCCTCCGGCGCCACAAACCGTGGAAACCGGGTCTCTAATCGCTCTAAGCGGGCATCGGCGAGGGCTAGATTACCATCGGCGATAGCCTCAAAAATTGGTCGCAAATCAGGCTGGGCGCTGGTGGGATCATCATCACCAATCCCCTCAATCCCGTCGCCGGTGGGGCGGCCTTGAATGATGACATCGCCGGTGGCCTGCGCCACTTGTTCGGCATCAGTGAGTGGTTCGGGCACCTCACCTGGTAATGATGCCACCTGGGTAATCGGCCCCAGCGGTGGTAGCAGTGATGGAGCCAGTGGTGGAGATTGTGATGGTGCCGGTAATGCTTCACCAGCCGCCGCTAACGCCGCTAAGCGTTGATCATGGTAATGGCTCCATACCGCCATGGCCTGGTCATAGAGATGATCAAACCAACCCGTGGCTGATCGCGCACTCGATGACATAACCAACACGGGATCAGCTGTAGCTGTAGAGATAGGACCCGGGGCAGGATCGGTTACGGGATTAAGCACCGGCGCGTCACCACGCGCAGGACCCGCCACAGCCAAACCAGCCACCACTAGGGCGGTGCCTAGCATGGTACCGGTTTTGAGCTGCTGATAAGGGCGGGCCATGGCTTGTCTCCTAATCCGAGGGCTTGGCTATTCTGATGATTGCGAGCGACGGCGCAGATCACGGACGGCAAAGACCACGATCAAGCTGATCAGCAACACACAGGTGAAGATCAGCCCCACAAACACCAAAGGATGGGATGCGGTTAAAAAGCGGAAGCGTTCAGCCGTGCCCAAGGTGCCGATCTCAAAGCTGTCGCCAGCACTGGCATGGGCAAAGCTGGTGGGCTCATCACGCCACACCGCCAAATTCCCATCGAGCTGGCTCCAATAAGCCGGGTCCACCAACTCGCGCATGCGGTCTTTCAACAGCCCCGGTGTGGCAGCGGTGGCGAGGACCAGCAGATGTCCAGGCGCATCGGGGCGCTCAACCGCTTGCAATAAACCATTACGGCCCAGCTCATTGACCTGCACCAACCGGGTCGTCGCCACATTGTCGGCAACACCGGGTTCGGCAACCAAGCCCAAGCTCAGCAGCAAATCATAAAGCGGACCGCTATAGCGCTGAATGGCATTGCGGGGCTCATCACCACCGACCACAGCCTCACCGATATACGGCACCTCATGGAGGCTACCGAGCTTGATCGGTCCGCCGCCAATGCTGGCGTTATTCAGCTCTGGCAGGCTACCAACCAGTATTGCGTGACCATTGCTGGGCAAAGCATCCATGCTTTGGGCAAAGTCAATTTCGCTGAATACCCGGCCCGTCACCTGACTCAACCGACCCAGGAGAAGCCAAGCCGCCTCGATCGTTGCAGAATTCTGATCGGCTAAGACTAAATCGAAATCCGCCGCCCCATTGGAATCAACCAGCGGGTAGCCGGTTTCCGACCAGCTGAGGAAATCGGGCTGAACCGAAAAACTAACCCCGGGGGGCGTCTCGATGGTGGAGGATGCCTCTAATGACAAGAGCAAGGCATCTTCTTCGCGCTTCCTGCATGGTTCCTGAACCCGTGGGATCATCACCGTGTCAAAGCGCACCTCGTTCAAGCCGGGCTTAAAGTTCCGGAAATCAACAAAAATGCCGAAATCACGGAAACCAATACCGTCCTCTTCATCCAGGGGGATGGTCTCGATCAATTGGCCATTTAAGAAGATATTCATGGCGCTATCGACCCGCAGGCCATTGCTGTAACCAAAATCGAGGCCAACGCGCATTTGCGTGCCTTCCGGCACATAAAAATCACCGGGCACGGGGATTTGCAGCACCGCACTTTGCGCGCGCCACCCGCGGAACAGCCGGTCGCTAAAGCCCAGATCCGCAAAGCTATAAATACGCCCGGGCCGCACTGGTGCGTTGGCAAAAGGCCGAAACCCATCGGCCAAGTCGAGTTCTGTGACCAGCATGGTTTGGGCATCGGCAAACGGGAAGTTAATCACCGACACGGCGGTCGCCGCCCGCTGGACTTCCGCCGCATCACGGCCACTGATCAATAGGATAAAGCGTGAATTGTCGGTGGGTGATGGGTAAAGCCCCACAAAGCCGTCGGTCACTTGGCTAAGCAGCCGGTCATCCACATACCCACGCAATTGATCGACCGTCCCGATGACCACCGCATCCTGATCACCAATGGCAGCGTTGCGGAAGAGCCATGGGGATATACCGGTTACCAAGCCATCGGGGCGGGTGAAATCAGCCAGGTTAATCGCTTGGATATCGGGTTGAGCAAAACCCTGTTGCTGGGCCACACGCTGGACAATCATGGAGGCTGCCTTAGCGTCGGCCAGGTCAACGCCCTGGGCACCCGCATCGGCCGGTAACAGAATCCGTAACGTATTAAGCCCGCCGATCGAACGCTCTATCAGCTGGCCAAGATCAGCCAGACGGGTGGCCATGGGTAGGCGTGTCCAGGTCACGTCCAGGGTGGATTCTGCTAGATCAATCTCACTCCATAATTCGGGCGCTTCGGGGTCTTCACACTCAAGCGTGTAATGTTGCGCTGCCGCGAAAGTCAGCGTGTTAAAGCCTGGGCGAAAATCACTGGGGTCCAAGGTGATCAAGGCCTCCACAAACGCCTCTTCTTTGGCCAAGGGCAGTTGCGCCACCGTGAGGCCATTGACCAGCACTCGCACTTGCGAGTTATCGATCAAAGCGTTTGAGTTATTGATGCGGACCTTAAGGGTCGCCTCTTGGATCAGGGCTGATGGGCTCACGGAAAAACTGATCTGTTCCGACGCCGCCGCTGTGAGAAGCCGCATCACGCGACCACGATTGGCGATCTGCTCTAATGGCAGCGTGAGAGAATAAAGCTGATTGCTACCCACGGTTTCAGCCGCAAATGGGTTCGGGGTGAAATCCCGAACCTGAGCCTCGGCCCGCTGGTTCGTAAACGCCATAGAGGCGATCGCAAGGGAAAGCGCTAACAGCGCGAAAGACAGAGAACGTAATGTCATCACAGGTAACTTCATGAGGCAGAGGACCGACGGTTAGGCCCCAAAAACAGGGCAACAAAATGAGCAAGCGCACGACCGACGCCACGCTTGAGAACAAACAAGAATTTCTGAACATTGCGGCCAGGGGTGGCGCGCCCTTCACGGAACGCGATCCACGGCTCACTGCGGCCATAGAAAAGCAAGACAGCTGATTGTCGCTCGGCCCGTCCATTCGGGGTGAACTCCACCCGGAACTTAACCTGGCCATCCTGGGCCTGGCGTGCCTCGCGTATCTCTACCGTAAAGGGAGCCACTTCGCGTGAGCCATGCTCATAGGCATCAAGCATCATGCGCGTGCCCACGGGCGGCAGACTATCGCCATCGCCTAAAGTTAGGGCGCTTAACTCATCCATGATGATCTCAGCACCGCTCGCTGACATATTGATCGTATGGCCAAACACCGGGCGCAGCTGCATTTTGTCATTATCGGCGGGCAGGCCTTGATGCTGCAGGGTAACGGCTTCTTCCCGGGCTAAGCGCGGCCAGGTCCGTAGCTGCCGGTTCTCATAAAGAATGCCCATAACCACGGTCATCAAAACCAGGTGGAAGGTGTTCCAAAACAGCAAAATGGCCGTCAACGGACGCGCATCGGCTGAGAAGAAATAATCGGCGATGCCAAAAATCTGCGCCAACACCACGATGCCATAGAGCACGTAAAATGGCGTGGCCACCGGCGAGATGAAATCGCGGTCCAGTTGCTCACCCTTTGGCGTCACCACAAAGCTTGGTGATAAGGGGTTCGCCAACACTTTAAGCACGGCAATGGTGGAGTGGGCACATTGCATGAGCTCGTAAATCTCTGACACCAAGAACCAACGAAAACGTCCGTAAAAGATGACGGCCAGGAGGATCGAGCTGAGCACGTGCGGCCCGGAATAGGCCAAAAACTCAGCCGCCGTGGTTTGGAAGACACTGATCCCGAAGAACAGGTACAAAATCGGGCTGAGAATGAACAAAATGCGGGCAAACGGGAAAAACCAGAAGGCAATAGAATTCAGGTAACAAAGCCGTTGCCCCAAACTAAGCCCTTCGATTCGCATGGGGTTCTTTAATAAAAACAACTGCACCATGCCTTGCGCCCAACGCATCCGTTGAGTGATGAAACCCGACAGGGTTTCTGGCGCTAAACCCGCGATCATGGGCCGTGGCACATAGGCGCTGTGCAGCCCCAGGCTATGTAGGGTCAGGGCGGTTTCCGCATCTTCGGTGATGGTTTGCCCCGAGATGCCGCCGATCAGCCGCAGATGCTCACGCCGCAACACAGCGGCCGACCCACAGAAAAACGAGGCTTGCCAGACATCCAAACCGTTCTGGATGGCGCTGTAGAACATCTCATTCTCATTGGGCATCACCTTAAAGGTGCCCAGATTCCGTTCCATGGGGTCAGGGTTGATGAAGAAATGCGGAGTCTGCACCATGAACAGCCGAGAATCCCGGGAAAAGTAGCCCACAGTGCGCTCAAGAATATCCCGGGTGGGTACGTGATCAGCATCGAGAACAAGCACCAGATCGCCAGTGGTCAGCTTCAACGCTTCATTCAGATTGCCGGCCTTAGCGTTCTTATTCTCAGCCCGGGTTAGATAATATGCACCCAACTCACGGCATAGGGCACGCAATGCTTTATGACGGGCCAGCGCCTCTTCACGTTTTTCTGGATCACTGTCATGACGGCGCTGATCGGTGCCGCCATCATCACAGAGATAGACCCGCAGACGGTCCGCCGGGTAGCGGATAGCCAGGGCCGCGACCAAGGTCTTCTCCAAGATCTCAATCGACTCATTATATGAGGGGATCAACACATCAACAGTGGGCAGCCGCTCGGGCTTCACCGGCGCGCCCACTGGGCGGCGAGGCTGTTGGTTTGCGTTGATGAACAAACCAAGGGCCAGCAACAAATACCCGTGAAACTCAGCGATCAGCAACAACACACCGAAGAACAAAGAAACCGGATCATCGGTGGGGAGGGTGCTGGTGGCCCGCCACAGGATATAGCGCGTGGAGGTGAATAAAATCAGCGTCAGCAAGAAGCCCCGTAAAATCCCCTGGGGCTGGACCCAGGCGAGAAACAAGATCAGGGCAATGGAAATCACTGACAGCTGGAGCTGCACGATAAATTCAGTTGGGATGAGAGCGAGCAAAGCGCTGCTGAAAAAGGCCAGGACCAGCATACCCGCCGTGATCGAGGCGGACCGGTAATACCGGATATTCCGCTGATGGCTGGTCCCTTTATGGGTGGTACTGGCGCCCTTAGCCGCAGCCATCAGCTTACCCCCCATTTATCAGCGGCCATGGCACTTAATAAGGTCAGGCTCGCCGAATAATAATCGGGATCATCGGCCACCGGCGGGTCTGGCGGCAAGATCGCCAAACTCCCAGGTTCCTGAGCCGCTGCATGGGCCTCAGCCGTTAGGCAGCGGACACTGTAAAAGCCCGGCAAAGCATCTTCGGCCGGCACGGTATTTTGCGTCAGATCGGTCCATGGCGGCATGATGTCAGCGTTATAAAATGGCCGCCAGAACCGCACAAACGGCGCTAAGAATTGCGCCCCATAACCGCCCCAGACCAGATAAAGCGGCACCCGGATGGCATCGTAGCTAAAGCGCGGTGGCCAATCCTCAGGCAGCGCCAGGGAGTCAACTTCATCAAGCCGGGCAGGGTCTTTGATCAACACCCAATCAGGCGGTAAATCAAAACGGCCGAATTGAGCCACGCTGATCAGGCGGGCATAGCCCTCACGCACCGCCACCCAGTCACGATCTGGCGTGGCCGCGGCCAGCGCATCAAACGCCGGAAAAATCGCATAGGACAGGTTAACAATCAGGCCATCATCGCGCTCAAAGCCTTGACGACCTGGCAGCAAGACCAGACCGCCATCAATGGGCCGGGCCAGCTGATCAAAAATAGCCGCCGCCAACTCGCTGGCGCGCACCAACAACGCTGCATCATCCCAAAACAGACCCGCCTGATGGAGCGCCCAGGCAATCATCAAATCGCCATCGGTGGCGTTGTTTGGGTCGCTGATCGGTGGGCTCGCCGCAGGATCATAGCGCCATGAATAGAGGCCGGTATCAGGATCCCGTAAGTTCGCATCAAGCCACGCAAAAGCCCGGTCAAACACATCCCGATCATCGGCCCATACGGCCCCCATCATCGCCGTACCTTGCCCTTCGGTATGAGAGATATTGCCATTGCCCGTATCAAGCACGCGACCGTCATCAGCCAGGAACCGCCCCACCCAATCGCGCCAAAGCCGGGCTTTCGTCTCGCTACGCCGTGGTTGCGCCACGCCGGGCATACTGGCCGCAGCCATGACCAGGCCAGCGGCGGCGGCCACACTGGTGGTAGCTAGCAGATGACGGCGGCTGGCAAGCATGGGCTAAACAGAAAACCAAGGGTTGGTGACGAACACTCCAAACAACCCGCTTGATCACCCACGCCACAAGCCATGGCATTAATGCCCACTGTGTTGACCAGGAAACGTTGCCCAGGCAACCGCAGTTAACCCATTATGCAACAACAATTTTTAAAGAGTTTGAAATTACCAAGCCCACCCTGGGCTCCCGGCCATCACACACGATGAGGCATGGCCAAAAAGCACGCCCGAGTCGCCCTTTATATTGCCTGCTCTTTTCCCCGTAACCAGGGTCACGACACAGCTAGAAAATCGACATGTTTGCCAGGTTTGTGAATTGCTCCAGGGCCGCGGTGCCCACATAGGAATTACCGGACCGGTCCAATTCGGGCGACCAAACGGCCAGGGTCATTTTATCGGGCACCACAGCCACGATGCCGCCACCCACACCGCTTTTCGCGGGCAAGCCTACCCGGTAGGCAAAGCTTCCAACGCTGTCATAGGTCCCGCAGGTAAGCATCACGGCGTTGATACGCTTGGCTTGGCGCGCGGGCATGATCGTCTCACCGACCAGGGGCGAAAACCCACGATTAGCCAGCGCCAAGGTCGCGGCGGCGAGGTCCTCACAGCTCAAGGCAATGGCACACATCTGACAATAGGCGCGGAGCACCGCCTCCACATCATGGTCAATGACCCCATGGCTTTTCATGAAATGGGTCAGGGCCGCGTTCACATGGGCATGTTCCCATTCCGACCGTGCCACCTCTTCATCAATCTCAATCAGTGGGTTACCGGTCAATAACCGCAGATAATCACGGATCATCAGATCAGGCGCTGGGGTGGCGCTGAGCAATAAATCAATGATCGCAAGGGCGCCGGCGTTGATAAAAGGGTTGCGCGGGAAACCGCCCTCATGTTCTAGCAAAACCAATGAGTTAAAAGGATCCCCCGATGGCTCTTTTCCCACCTTGGTCCAGACCATATCGCCGCCCCGTACGATGGCCAGCTGAAGGGCGAAAAGCTTGGTGATGCTTTGGGCCGAAAAGTTTATGTTAGAAGCCCCGATCTGGGCTGTATCCCCCTTGACCGTCCGCAGGGCCATACCAAACTGCCGCCCGGGCACGGCGGCCAAGGCTGGGATATAATCAGCCACCTCGCCACGGCCAAACAGGGGCTGTACCGCCTCATCAATCTGCTCAAGCAGCCGCTGGTAATCGATCTGACGGGCCATAGCGATTAATCAAACACCACCGTATTACTGCCATTGAGCATAACGCGGCCTTCAAGGTGCAGCTTCACCGCACGGCTCAACACCAAGGCCTCAATATCCCGGCCCTGGGCGACGAAATCATCAGCCGTATCACGATGGGTCACCCGGGCGGTTTCCTGCTCGATAATCGGTCCTTCATCCAGATCCGGGGTAACGTAATGAGCGGTGGCACCGATCAGTTTGACCCCACGGGCATGGGCCTGGTGATAGGGCTTAGCCCCTTTAAAACTGGGCAAGAAGGAATGATGGATATTGATGATCTTACCAAATAAGCGGGTCGAT
>JBCCBF010000003.1:0-25029 GCA_039814445.1 Pseudomonadota bacterium | reverse complement strand
CCGATCCGGAAAGTCGCGCGGAATAAAGCATCTTTATAGAGCCCAGTACCATGGAGCAGATACCCATCATCATCAGTGTCCACGAGCCTTAAGGGCCGCACCAATTTATTCACGCTGGGGGCTTGATACTCGCCCTCTTCGTCAAGCCAGGGAATCTGATGGGGTTCTTCCACCAGATTAATGCCGCCCGCCTTATCGCTCACATGGTGGAGGTAAAACCGCAGATAGCCGGTCACATTGTCTTGGTTCAACGTCAGGGGCACGGCCTCATTCGCCCGCACCACTGGCTCCAGACCACCGGCAAAAATATAAAGATGATCTTGATGTTCGAGCACCCGCCGATCCGTGGGTTGCCCCAAACGGGCTCCGGCAATCGGGTAAATCAATAACCGGGCACCAGGGTAGAAAGGCAGCAATTCCGAGAGGAAAGCCATGAAGCCATGGTCGGTTTTCCAGGTCGGTGACAGCAAGCGATGTTCGGCTAGCCGATCGCCCATGCGTTCAGCCAGTGCCATCAACTCCGGTGTTATCGTTTCGCGTTCAAACCCCATCCAAAAAAGCTTGTCGCTACGGGTGACGTTAGCGTCAGGTGAGAAGCCTACAGGAGAATTTGGCGTTTGTCGCTTTTTTCAAAGGTTTTTCAACGGTTGGCCGCCGGTGCGCTGGCGGCCCTTCGACGGCGGCTCCTGAACGGCGGCTCATGGCTCAACCGAGTATGGGCTGCGCCTATGGGACCACCACTGGTACAGCCAGATTATCAATCAACCGTGTTTGGCCCAGCTTAGCCGCCACCAATAACCGGCCCGGCCAGGTCGCACGGTCCAGCGGCTCAAGGGTCTCGGCGTCCCGGAAATCCAAGTAATCGGGCGGCTCAAAACCCACCGCGCGTAAGCGTTCCTTAGCCTCTTTTTCAAAATCGGCAAAGGCTTTGCCCGCGGCCAAACCGGCGGCGATATGGTGCAGGGTTTGCGGCAAATGGGCGGCCACCGCCCGCTGATCCACCGACAAATAAGCGTTGCGCGATGACAGGGCGAGGCCATCCGCTTCACGCACCGTGGGGTGGCCGACCACCGTCACCGGCAGGTCCAAATCCCGCGCCATCTGCCGGATCACGAGCAATTGCTGGTAATCCTTTTCGCCAAATACCGCCAGATCAGGGGCGCATTGGATAAACAGCTTGGCGACAATGGTGGCGACACCGCTGAAAAAATGCGGGCGGTATTCACCCTCCATCGGGTGCGCCACGCCGCTTACGCTCACCGTCGTCTGGTGGCCTTGCGGGTACATCAGCGCGCGGGTAGGGGTGTAAATCCCGTCCACACCCAAGGTGCTCAACGCTTGGAGATCACGGTCAAGATGGCGCGGATATTGGTCGAAATCCTCATGGGGGGCGAACTGGGTTGGGTTGACAAAAATGCTCACCAACACCCGATCAGCTTGCGCCTTCGCCGCCTCCACCAACGCCAAATGCCCGGCATGTAGGGCGCCCATGGTCGGCACTAGGGCAATCCGCTCCCCGGCGGTGCGCCACGCGGCAACCTGGGCACGCACCGCGGTGGGCGTGGCTAACATGACGGGTTCTGGTGCCAGCTTGGCCATGGAATAAGCCGTTGAAAAGGGCGGTGTTCAGCAGCTGTGATCTGCCCCAGAACTCCCCAGGAAAGCAATGGCAAATTCCACTAGCTTCCCTCAGGCAGCCGCAAAATATTGCGCAACATATACCGATTGCACTTGTGTCTTGCTGCACAAACCGGCACCATAAACGTTATGAGTACTCAGGTTGTTGAACCACACGCGAACGCAATACCACATCCGGTAACTACCCGGGCCAACGCCTACAACCGGGATAATCAGGGCGCAACCAACCCACAAGCGGGCACCAAACCCTTGCGCATCAAACGCCCCGTGCGACTGCGCAGCGGGCCAGAGCACAGCGCTGAAAAACTAGCCAATGCGAGCATGGGGAATACGGGCCACCCAGCAGGCTTTACCCTCCCCAATGGTGCTACCTATTTCGCCTCAGGCCCCGTGGCCACCGCCGCCCAACCAACCCCCTCAACCCAACCCGGCCAAGCCCACCAGCTTCAGTTGCAAAACGGCTAAACAATAGGGCTTCGTGCATGTGTGGTACGAAGGCGGGCGTATCAGAATAATTGCGTTTTCAGTGTGTTAGCACCGGAATATGGTTGAAATCGATTAAGCAGTCCAACCACCATCCAGGTTGATCGTCTGGCCCGTTATGTAGCGCGCCTGATCAGAGGCAAGGAAACTGCACAGATTTGCCACATCATCAGGATGGCACAGGCGGTTTAACGCTATGTGATCTAAAAATTCACGGCCTTGGTCCATGGCCTCAGGGTTTTCCAGATCGACCACCGGACCGGGTTGCACAATATTCACGGTAATATCATCCTGCCCCAACTCACGGGCCAGGGATTTTCCCAGACCCGCCAAGCCTGCTTTTGACACGGCATAAAGCGACAACCCGGCAAAGGGCGCGATCTGACCCAAGATCGATCCAATGAGCGTAATTGAACTACCGGGCTTCAGAAACGGCCGAAACGCCTGAACCGCGGCAAAGGCACCACGGGTGTTTGTGGCCATGATCCGGTCGAACTCTGCCACCGTCGTATCGCCCAAACTGGCCCGGTGAAATTCCCCCACCACATAGGTGAGATTATCAAGACGCGCATACCGATTTTGGACCGTATCTAGTACGGCGCTATCGGCATAATTGTCTGCCACATCGTGCTTAATGGCCTCAACACGCCCGCCATAGCTCTGAGCTTTGTGGGTGGTTTTCCGTGCTTCATCATCATGATGGCCATAGGTGAACACCACATCCGCACCGCGGCCAGCATAGCCAAGGGTAATAGCGGCACCAAGGGCGCGGCTGCCACCGATCACCAAGGCTGATTTTTGTTGCAGATCACACACCTTAGACAATCCTATGAGTTAACCGTCGGTGCCCGTGCCGGCGGGTTTTGGCTTGCCGCCAAATACGTGTTCAGGGCCTGGGAATTGTCCGCGGCGCACATCATCGGCATAGGAGGCAGCAGCGGCGCTAACCTCGGCGCCCAATTCGGCATAGCGTTTGACAAAGCGCGGGGTGAAATCCTGGAACAGGCCGAGGATGTCATCGATCACCAGGATCTGACCGTTGCATTTTGGTGAGGCGCCGATACCGATGGTGGGTACGGCAACTTCATCCGTGAGGGCTGCCGCAAGTGGCTCCACCGTCCCTTCAATCACGATGGAAAAAGCGCCAGCCTCGGCCACTGCATGGGCATCCCGACGGATATTTTCCGCCACCTCATCATCGCGGCCCTGGGCCTTGAACCCACCCATGGCGTGGAGCCGTTGGGGCATCAAGCCCACATGACCCATCACCGGAATACCGTTCGCCGTCAGGTGCTTGATCGTGTCGGCCAGCTCTGCCCCACCTTCAACCTTCACCCCGGCACAACCGGTTTCCGCCATCACCCGGGCCGCGTTACGAAACGCCTGGGCCTTACTCTCCTGATAGCTAGCAAAAGGCATATCAACCACGACCAGGGCTTGGGATGATGCCTTCACCACCGCACGGCCATGGCGGATCATGGTGTCCAGATCAACGCCTAAGGTCGTTTCCTCGCCATAGACCACCATGCCCAAACTATCGCCGACCAGCAGCAAATCCACATGGGGGTCCAGCAACTTCGCCACCGGTGCGGTATAGGCCGTCAAGCACACAATCGGCGCCGTCCCCTTCATGGCCCGGATATCGGGAATAGTCATCCGCCGCGGTTTCGGCGTGCTGGTGATCGGTTTTGGTGGTGTGCTCATGGGATGCCTCACGCCTTCATAAGCGACCATATGGGGTCGGATGACGCCATTTGTACCGGCTAACTACCAATCGCGCGAGTATTAAGCGACCACCAGCATGGCAGATGCGTGCTAAGCGAGACCAAAGCCGCGCTGGGGACCGAGCCTTGACGGCTGTGGATTCTCTGACCCGGGTGACGGTGTTAAGCCGTCCAATAACCGGCGTGCTGCATCACCCCAGCTTTGGCCAGGGTCGGTGCCCAAGTCTCGCGCCAGCGGGCTGCCATCGGCGCGTTGCCATTGGCTTTGGGGGCCGGTGGGTAGCGGAAAGGGGCGCTTGTCATCGGCGGCTTTGACCAGCAGGCCATAGGGCGGGATTTTGATGTCGATGAACTCACCGGGGCCCAGCAGGCGCTGGCCGGTGATGTCCTCGATCAAATCATAATTATGCAGGCGGAATTCCCGCTCATCGCCAGTCATATTCAGCATGACCGTGACCTGTTCGTCGCCCGTACCGCGCTTGAACGCCAGTAATGGCTCATCGACACCTTGGTAGAACTCAATCGGCGCGTCAGCCAAGTGTGGGTTCGCCTTGCGCCAGGCATTGACCCGGCGGGTGTAATTGAGCGTGCTGTCAGGATCGGCATCCTGCACCGACACCGCCATTTCATGATAGCGCTCGGGGATCGGCAGCCAGCTATCGGCAGCGTCCGTGAACCCGGCCTGGTTCGCGTCTTTATCCCAGGGCATGGGCACACGCTCGGGGTCACGGCCTTCGAGCAAGGAGCCGCGTTCGGATGCCGGGTCGACCACCCGGTCCGCGGGGATCGGCGCATCGGGCAGGCCCAGCTCCTCGCCCTGATACATAAACACGGTACCCGGCAGGGTAGCGAGCAGGGCGTTTAATTGCTTGGCCCGCTGGGGGTCGGCCACATCACCGCCCCACCGGCTAATCGCCCGGGACACATCGTGATTGGAAATGGCCCAGGATGGATAACCATTGCCGGGGATCGCATCGAAATACTCGAATACGCCCTTGATGTAGCCAGCGCTGAGGCTCTTATCGAAGAGCGAGAAATTATAGGCGGTGTGCAAGAGCTCATCGCCCTCGGTGTATTCCTTGGCCAAGCCCATACCGTTATCGTCGCCGATCTCACCCACCATAAAGGCACCGGGGTAGCGGTCGGTCAGTTGCCGCAACCGGCGGATGAAATCCAGGGTCTCGGGCCGGTTCTTATCGAACACATGCTCTTGCTCGCCATAGCTGTTGCCCTGCATGCCATGTTTGATCGGGTTATCGCGCAGCTCTTGGTCATGGGTGGCAAAGTTATGGCGTCCAGGCGCAGGCCCTTCACGCCTTTCTTGAGCCAATACTCCACCTCATCCAGCATCGCCTGTTGGACTGCCGGGTTGTGCATGTTGAGGTCGGGCTGCGCTGTATCGAAATTATGCAAATAGAATTGCTGGCGACCCTCATGCCATTCCCAGGCACTACCGCCGAACACACTTTGCCAATTGTTGGGGGGCACCGGGTTGCCGTCATGGTCACGATGGCCATCGGCCCACACATACCAATCGGCTTTCGGGTTATCACGGCTGCTAGCACTTTCGGCAAACCAAGCGTGCTGATCGGAGGTGTGGGACATCACCATATCAACGATCACCGGCAGGCCGCGCTTATCAGCCTCAGCAATCAACCGGTCGGCGTCGTCATTGGTGCCAAAGATTGGGTCCACCGCGCGATAGTCCGACACGTCATAGCCGAAATCAGCCATCGGCGATTTAAAGAAGGGCGAGATCCAGATGCCCTGAACGCCGAGGCTTTTCACGTAATCCAGCCGGTCGATAATCCCAGGCAGATCACCAATCCCATCGCCATTGCTGTCTTGGAAGGAACGCGGATAAATCTGATACAGCATCGCCCCGCGCCACCAATCGGGGTCGATTGGATTGTCTGATGATGACGATGCAGGTGGGCTGCCAGACTGGCTGTCCGTCACGAAAAGGCTCCCTAATAAACTGTTCTTTTACCGGCGTTGTTGATCGCCGGGCGCTGTTTAACGACGTTGTTTCTTAAAAGCTAAGCTACGCGGTGGTTATGAAAGCAACGATGCTCATACCAGCACTTCGGTCGCGTTTATCCACTGCCAGCCATCGGTTGCCGCACCCCAGCTGGGGAAGGTGGTGAAGCCGTGGGTGATGACCTTCACACCATAAGCGGGCATGGTGATTTGGGCGGCTTCTTTGGCCTGGTGGCCGAGCGCTTCGAGCAAACGGGGATCGTCGATCACCAGGCTGATATCGGTTTCAGCCAAGTTGAACAGGGCCGTGAGCTGGCGGCCCTGGCCATCATCACGCTGAAAGGCAAAGAGCGGTTCCGGCAAGGCATCGAAAAAGCGAAGCGGCAGGGCGGTCAGATCGCGGTTGAGCTTACGCCAGGCGATGAGCGCGCGGGTGACGTTCAGTGTGGAAAGTGAGTCAGCCTCTTGGGCGTCGACACTAAGCGATGGGTAAGTGGCAGGCATGGGCAGCCAGGCATCCTGCGCCGTCGAAAAACCCGCCAGGGGTGGCGTCACCCCCCAGGGCATGGGGGCACGGCAGGGGTCGCGGCCCTCAACGCCTGAGCCGCGCGCCACTGCCGGGTCGACGATACGATCATCCGGGATCGGCGCATCGGGTAAGCCCAGTTCTTCGCCCTGGTACAGGATGACGGTACCGGGCAAGAGGGCCAGCAGGGCATTTAATTGCTTGGCGCGGGCGGGGTTGGGGTCGTAGCGATGGGCGTCGATGGCCCAGCGGCTCACGGCCCGACTGACATCATGATTGGACAAAGGCCAGCTGGGCCAGGCATCGCCCGGTAGCTCATCATAGGTTTTGAAAATCGTCTGAAGGCTGGCCGCCGTTTGGGGTTTATCAAACAGGGCGAAATGGTAGGCGGTCTGGAGAAGCGTGTCGTCGGCTGAATAGCTTTTCGCCAGCTCCATGCCGCGATCATCATAGACCTCACCGACCATGAAGCTCCCGGGATAGCGGTTGGTCAATGCTCGCAAGCGGCGCAGAAAATCGAGGGTCTCTGGTTGGCTCTTGTCATAGAGGTGGATTAGGTCGTGATAGTTCTCACCATCAGTGCCGGGTTTGAGCGGGCAATCCGCATAGGACAGATGGTGAAAGGCGAAGTTGATGGCATCGAGCCGCAGGCCCTTCACGCCCTTTTTGAGCCAATACTCCACCTCACCCAACAGGGCGTCTTGCACATGGGGATTGTGTAGATTGAGGTCGGGCTGGCTCACGACAAAATTGTGCAAGAAGAATTGGCCTCGGCCGTCGTGCCATTGCCAGGCGCTACCGCCGAACACACTGCGCCAATTATTGGGGGGGAGCCGCGTGTCACCAGGATCTGGTTTGCCATCATGCCAGACATACCAATCAGCCTTGGCATTATCACGGCTGCTGGCACTCTCCTGAAACCAAGCATGCTGATCGGAGGTGTGGGACAGGACCATATCGACCACAATGCCCAGGCCGCGTTTCTCGGCCTCGGCAATCAATCGGTCAGCATCGTCATTCGTGCCAAAAATCGGATCAACTTGCCGGTAATCCGATACGTCATAGCCGAAATCATCCATGGGCGAGGCGTAGAAGGGAGAGATCCAAATCGCATCCACGCCAAGGCTTTTGATGTAGTCAAGCCTGGTGATGATACCAGGCAGATCGCCAATGCCATTACCTGTGCTGTCCTGATAAGATCGCGGGTAAATCTGATAGATCACCGCGCCCTGCCACCAATGCTCTGGCTGCATGTTTCCGTCCCACCCAAAATTTTTCTTATGGCACTCTGATAGGGTGATCATGTCCAAGGGACAAGATGGAAATCGATGGCCGATCTAAGTTGGTGGTTTTCGCCCGGGCTTAGGCGCGCTGTCGGCGCGGAACAGGCGGTTTAGGAAGTCGGTGCCGGTGGCGAAATCGCTAGCCTCATGCAGTAAGGAGCGTTTTTCCTGGCTGCGTTTATAGACATAAATGCCCAGCACCGAGAGGCCCACAGTCCAGATGGTGCCGAGCGACGCCATGGCGGCGATCACGATGCCAGCCTTGGCCGGGTCGGTGACGATCACATAGGCAATCGCTCCCATCTGCCCCGCCCAGGTGAGCGCCATAACATAACCAAAGGTGGGTCGCATCCGGCGGACGTAAGCGTCGTTTGACACCACTTCCGCCCGCAGGCTGCGGTTCACTTCCGTGATAGTGGTTTGGTATTCCTCCGATGCGATGCGGGCCATTTCCTCGGTGTGGCGGTTGGCTTCGGCCACTCGTTCGGGGGTGATCTTGCCGGCGGTGATCGCGTCATTCACCTGACCCAAAGCATCAGCCGCGCCATCGGCCACCGGGTGGTCAAGTTTGCGCAACCCCGCCCCCACCAGCTTGATGAGCATGGGGATGCCCAGCTGGGCGAGAAGGGCGGGGATCATGGATTGGTTTCCTTGTGGTGACGAGACCTGTGGTTGCTGCTCTTCCCTCTCCCCTGGTGGGAGAGGAAGGGCACAACAGCTTCAGCCAGTGCATAATGTTGGGTTATGCACCGGCCCTATTCAAAACCAGGCTGTGCCTGGCTGTGCGAGAGCCTTAGCCATCGACGAGGCGGAAGAAGATATGGCGGCCGATGGTGGCGACGGGGCGTTTGCCGATGGCCCAATGGGGGGTGATGCCGCGGGCGTGGTAGTGGGTGGCGCCAAACTCACCTGCCGGTGCCGTGGGGTCGGTGAGCAGGCCGTTGATTGCGTGGCGGGCGACGGTGAGGGCGGTGGCGAAGACCGGGTCTTGCTCGGTCACGGCTTCGAGCTGGCGGCGGTTCGGGTCGTTGGCGTTCCAGCAGGAGAACTGCCAAGGTCGACGACAAACGGCGACCACATGCGCGCCCCACCAATAGCGCCCCCCGCGCCGGTCGGCGATCGCCACCCGGTTCATGATGACGGCGGCCACGGCTTCCATGCCATGCCGTCCCTCCCCCCGCGCTTCGCCCCAGAGGGTGCGGGCCAGGGTATCGACGGCTTGGCTGATATGGGGGCCGCCCTGGTGACTAGGGGCGGTATCCGGGTCCGTGGGCTGATCGAGCGGCACCAGGCGTGGCTTGGCGATCATCGGGCTTCTCCTTCATGGTTCATGCTGTCTTGTTTGAGGCTGTCTCGTTTCAGGCTGTCTTCGGCGCGTTTGAACACCCGGCTATCAAGCTTGGCTTCGATCCGCAGCAAATGGTGGGTCAGGCGTTTTTCGGTGTCTTTGAGCAGGGCGACCGAGGCGTAGGACCGGGCCACATCGAGCTTAAATGCCGCCAATTCAGTGCGGATATCGTCCAGCATCTCCGAAGCGCGGCGCGTGCTATCGGTGTTGGCCCGTTGGCCATCCACCCGGGTGCGCCAGATGATCAGCGCCAGGGCGGTCAAGGCGGGAATCTCAACGATGGTGATCCACCAGATTAGGTCGGATGAGAAATGCATGGGGCGTTCTTTCGTGGGGGAGCCGTGAGGCTCGTTTGAATTCTCTCGTCATTCCGTTGAAAAATGAAATTGGGGAGAGCAGGGGCACAGACCTGCCGTTAGTGCACCACCCCCATTCAAAACAGCCTGTGGCTGCTAGCCACCTTGCCATTCGGGGCGGGGGCGGGCGGGTTTGGCTTTGCGTAACGGGCGGGTAAAGCGGACGGGTTCGACCGATAGGCAGCCAGCGACGGCGTCCAGGCCATCATCGCGGGCGGGGCCGCTGATGCCGGGGCGCCAGTCTGTCAGTTCATCGATGAGCGGGGTGGACCAAACCTGCTGGTGGGCCGAGAGGGCACCCGCGGCGAGCACGGCGTCAAAGGCTTCAATAATCCGTTGGTCTTTCGGCTTGCGGCTGGTGACCTCGACCACGGCAGCCTCGATGCCCTCATGGTGCAATTGTTGACGCAGCAGCCCGGGCAGGAACCGGCCGATGCCGTTGATCTCTAAATGCACAGCGGGCAGGTGGTAGGTGGTGAGAAACTGGGCCACCTGGCGGCATTGTTGGGTCGCCTCATCGGTGGGGTCTTTGGATGCGATGGTGAGGTACTCCACCCGGTGCAGCCAGTAGTGACCGTCCTCACCAGTAAAGACGCAAGCGATGACGCTGCGGTCACGCTTGGCACGGCGGGTTAGAGTGTCGCCGTCACTGCGCTGGCCAAAGGCTGGGTCCCACCAGCAGGCCGCCGATACCAGGCGTTGATCATCCAAGCGCAATACCGGGCGGCTATGGGCTTCTTGGTAGCTTAGCTCCTTGGCATAGCGTTTGAGCTGGGTCGGGTTGAGGCGACCCGCCTCGATGGTAAGAGGCTGCAGCATCATTTGGGCGGCAAAGCGGAGCGGCCCAGCCTGGCGCTTTAATTGATCAATGGCGCTTAAGGGAAACCGCTCAGGCCAAGCACTAGACCCATTATCGTTGATGATCGGCTTCACGAGCCGCTTGGCATCAGCCAGAAAGCCCGCCTCTGATTGGTCGGTATACAGGCTGTCACGGTGGTGGGGGGTGCCCAGATAAAGCTGGGCGCCATTGGGCGTCAGCACAAAGTCAATCTCGGCCAAGCGTTCACGCAAACGCTCACGCATCTCAGCCGTCGCGGCGGTGTTGGGCACCTCCACATCATCACAGATCACCAGATCAGCCCGGCTGCCGGTGATATTAGCCTCAATGCCGCGCGCCATGACCGAGGGGTCACGCAGCTCCATCGCACGGTCAATGGTGAACCGGTCATTGGCCCATTGGTCCTTTGAACCCGTGGGCATTAAATCGGCCGTCAGCGGGTGACGTTCGATGATCCGGCGGATATTGCGGACCATTTTCCCGGCCAGGGCCTCATCAGCCGATAGCACCAGGACGCGCAAATCATGATCCAGGGCCAAGCGCCAGGCGCAATAAAGCCCGGTTAGGGTTGATTTACCGCACCCACGAAACGCCATGATCAGCATGCGCGGATCACCGTCGCGCAGCCTATCATTGAGCCAGCAGGCAATATCGCGGTGCAGCGCAGGGGTCTTCTGCCCCTGGCTTTCATTCCACATTGCGATGAACAAATCGAGCGGTAGGGCGATTACAGCCGGCCTACTCATGCTGGGGTTCAATGACGGTTAAACCTGTTGGTGCTTCATGCTCCAGTACCACCAGCGCCGCTTGGGCACGCTCAATTAAGCTTGGCAAAGTATCAGCATTGTCTTCGATCCGGTCTGAATCGACCTGATCCTCGGCCATGATTAGGCGACCAAGTTTCAATAACGCTTCAAGATGAGAGATAGCAGCTTTTAACCCAGCATGATGGGCCGCATAGGATTTGGCATCGCCATCAGCAGCATCATCATGGGTACTGGCATATTCTGTATAAGAAGCCATGGCCCGGTGAATGGCCTGAGGTAGCGCTGCCAATAATTCCTGACGCGCCTGCGTAAGAATTCGGTTTGGCATGTGATTGTTCCATTATCTCAAAAGTGTTCATGTTGTTTTAGCCGTCGCTATAGCTGCGACTTTTCTAATGTCAGTGATTTAAGTGTGCAGGCTGATCACCTGCCAGCCCGCGCCGTTAGACATGACGGTCAGGGCATGGCCCTTGCTGTTCAGGTTGATGGCTTGGTTATCCGGGCCACCGCCGCCTTCTTTGGTGACGCTTAAGGTGTTCCCAGAGGTATCGTTGCGCTTGATGGTCACCAGGCGGCCCACGGCATGGGCAGCGGACGGGGTGGGCAGGCGCACTTCGATATTCCCGCTATAGGCGTCGACCATATAAAGGCGGCGGGTAAGATCCGGGGTGAAGACCCCCGGCGTGTTATAAAAATCGGCGTTTTCCGCCATATTATTGTGGGCGATCAGCCACCAAGAGGCGCCGTTCGACACCACGGTCGCGTAATCGAACCGTGAGCCTAGGCGAATGCTGCGGCCATCGGGGCCAGGGCCACCTAATTCGGTGAGCACAATGTCATTGGCAGAAGCGTCGGTTTTCTTGAACGTGATCACCGCACCATTGGCATCAAGGGCGGCGGGCAACCGCGCCTCGACCTCGCCATTGAACGCTGAGATCAGGTACATGGACGTGGTCTGATCCACATCAAAAGTGGCGGCGTCAGCAAACTCACGGAATTCCGTATCGAACCGCAAAAGCTCGGTGGTCAAATCGGTGATCCGGGTTTTGCCGATCCGATTTTTATCGGGATAGCCTGCGTTATAGGCGGTGTATTCACCGCCCGAATAATCCTCAATCGCCGCCCCGTCACTGGCCGACAGCAAGTTGACGATCGAGGTCTCCACGGAGCCATCATCAAGGATGATGTTGGAAAGGCCACCCGTGGCTTCAGTATAGCAATTGACGAGCAGGGTCTTATCGGTATCGGCACCGATCCGGATACACCCTAAACCTTCGGGGCCCACATTGACCTCAAAATCGGTAAAGCTGTTGTTGAACCGACCGTTTTGTAGATACAGCCCATAGCCAGTAGACCCGGCCCCCAGGGTATAGACCCGGCATTGGTTGAACCGGTTCGCGTTCGGCGTGTCACCGCCCCCGGTTTTGGTCAGGTGGATACCGTGGCGGCCCTGGCGTGCGATCAACACCCGGGCGAAGTTGTTCCAATAGCAGGGCTTATTGCCGTCATTGTAACCATCGAGGGTCAAGCCATCGGTGGCGTTCCAGATGGTTACATCCCGGATGCTGTTTTGCACACAGGGGCTGACCCGGCCGCGCAGCAGCATGCCGATCGACCCACCATCGATCCGCAAATCAGCGACCGTGGCGTAATTCCCGGGCAGTTCCAGCATGGGGAAGGTGTTGGTGGTTGATTTTAGGATCGAGCCTTGGCCAAAGCCAATCAGGCTACGGTTATCGCTCACCTCAATGGTCGAGCTGATAATGTAGGTGCCAGCCGGGATCACCACATTCTGATGGTTGGCCAGGGCCGCTTGAATGGCGAGCGTGTCATTCGTCACCCCGTCACCCACCGCCCCAAAATCCTTCACCGATACCCAGTCCTTGAGCTTATCGGTCACGTCCCGGGAGGTGGCACCCGTGCCGGTGGCGACAAAGCTGGTAACCCCGCCACCACCGCCGCCGCCCTCACCGGGCTCAAACATGATCGGGTTGCCACTGCTGTCGAACCCTAGCAGCTTACCCGCCCGGGCGTCGCGGCCCGGCAGTAGGGCGGAGGCAGGACCGTCCGTGCTGTCATAGCTTAGGGAACGGTTGGTGCCTTGATCCACCTGTTGGATACAGGCCGTGAGGTAGTCGAGTTCATTATTCAGGCTGCGCGCGGCGAAGTTACCGCCCTCCTGGAAGTCAGTGACCCGCTCGATCGGCAACCGCCGTTCCAAGGTCACCAAGGTACCGCCCAGGGGTGGGTCATCAAACACCACCGTGCCGCCCCCGCTTTCGCCGGCATTGTTGACCGTGAAGCCTGAAGCTTGGGGCGCACCATTCATGGCCACATGGAGGTCGCTCGCGGCAAAAATGGCAAAGGGATAGGTAAAGCTGGTTTGGCTGCCATCGGCGGCATATTGGATGCGCGGCGGCGTGCCGCTCAGCGTAATGTGGCTGTCGGACATGGCTTGGCTCGTGATGTTATGGGGGCAAAAAGGGCGGCGCGGAGAAGCGGGCTAGTTTAGGAAACTCAGCAGTTGAAACCGTTGGGCTTCAGCCAGCTGGGTGCGCTCTAATAAATTGCGTTGGTGTAAGTTGCTCAGCTCTTGGGTCAGGGCCTCCTGACGGACATTGTCAGTCAGTCGACGCTCTTCGGCCTGTTGCTCGCTTTCTTCGACTAGGCCGCGTAACACCACCTGGCCAGAGCCGCCGGTCGCCTCCACACCGCGGGCGCCGAAACTAGCCCGTTGCTGAGCCACCGCCCGGCGCAGATCATCGCGCCGCGCGGTTTCATCGAAGGCGGCCGTTTGGCGTAATTCAGCAGCCTGTCGGCGGGCTGCTTCTTGCGCTTGCGCGTATTGCAAATTCTGCTGGGCAAGGCTCGCTTCTAATTGGCTTTGTTGCTCTAGCAACAGGCGATTGTATTCCCAATCACGCAGCTGTTGTTCATAGGCCAGCTGTTCGCGTTCCCATTGTTGCTGCTGGATCGCAAAGTCATATTCCTGTTGTTGCCGGGCCTGTTGGAACGCTAGCTCTTGTTGCCGGTAGGCTTGTTCTTGCTGGTAACGTTCTTGTTCTTGGCGCGCCAATTCTTGGGCATATTGCTGTTCTTGCAGCTGACGTTGTTGGTCCTGCACACTTTGTTGATAGGCGATATCGGCTTGTTGCTGATCAAAACGCAATTGCGCTTCCTGTGCCTCACGCTGGTTTTCTTGTGCTTGGAAGTCGCCATACACATCGACGACGGTGGACACCGTAGGCACTAACGCCGCGGCGGATGAAACGATGGAGCCCATTAGCTATTCACCTTGAGTTCGAGGGAGACGGCCAGCAGGGTAAAAGGCAGCGGTGCCGCCTGCTCGATCCGCCAGGGTGGTTGTGAAAGATCCCGCCGCCAACCATGGGCGCGGACCCGGATATCGCCCGTCACCGGCGGGGGGATTTGGCCTAACACCTCACCGTTTTCCAGCTCACGCAACGGCACGTCGCGTAAGCCCTGGCCCATATCCACCCGCAGGCTCTGGGAGGATTGCAGCCGAAACGCCGCTTCAATCACACGATAGGCTCGCCCAACACCCAGATTGCTCATGGCGCTGGGCGGCAGGGGTTCGATGATATGGGTGAAGGGTAAACCCACCTCGACCGCCAAGGCCGGTGGGTCGACGGTTATCTGCCCCTGGTTGACGGTCATGGGTGGCTTAACCACCCCATCGGCTTTGACCGTCACGGCCTGGCCGTTCAGATGGTCCAGGCCAGACCAGATGGCCCGCAGACTGGTATCGGTGCCCGTGAGGGCGGCATCGGTTGCCACGGTGTCATCGAACATCTCAATGGCATAATGGCCAAAGCGTTCGGTCAGCAGGAACACATCATCCCCGACCACCGCCACGGACAGGACCTTGCCATGGGTTACTTGACGGGTCCAAGCAGCCACCTGTTCTGACCGGTACACCGTTAAGGCCGCAAGCGATCCATCAGCCATGGCACAAAACAACAGGCGGCGGCTTTGATCGAACACCAACGAGGCCGGCTCCATCACCAGATGACGCGAGACCAAGGCCAGATCATTGGATTGATAGGCTTGTTCCAGATCAGTGTAGAGGAACTCACGGATCTCACGACCATTGCGCGCGGCAAACAAGGTGGCGCCATCCACATCCACAGGCGACACCCAGCGATTGGTCATACTGCCCACCCGGGTTTGTCGGCGGATCTGTAAGGTGGCAGGGGTTAAGGGATCACCCGTCACCATCCATTCACCGCCCGAGGTAAAGACCTGTAAATGGCGGCCTGAAAACAGCGCCCGCACGGCGTTGACCTGGTCGGATAAGATGGCGAACTCGATGGCTTCATCATCAAGCCCCTCACCCAGGTCAAAATTCCAAATATCGCCGCTTTTGGACAGCCAAAGCCGGTTGGGCAAGGATTTGGCACCACCGATGACCAGGCGATCCTGATGAAAGGCCGCGGAAATCGGCCAGCCACGGGCGTTTGAGAAGGCTGTCTCAGACCAGGATTCGGTCGCATCCGTGCTCACGAGATCCTGCTTCACGGTCGCGGTCACTTCAGTGCCGCTGGTCACGGCGGTGATAGCAACCTGCTTACCATCAAGCCGCAGCCTTGCCCCTTCATGATCGGGGGTGAACACATCGGCAGACGCCGTGATGGTGATGCTGCCGGTCGTGCCATTGGGCGTGAGCGTGATATCAGGCTCAGCGAACCGGTAGAAAGGCGCCCGCAAGACGTCCTCTTCTTCGAGAAACGGCCAGGCGGCGATCGACCACGCCGTATCGCCCTGGCGCAAAATCTGTTGCGGTTCAATCGCCGGGTGACAGACCAGCAACGTATCAGCGCTTTGGGTCCAGGCAATTTGATCCAACTGGGCCAACGTCCAGGGTGTGTCCACCTGGGCCCGCTCCACCCCATCGCGGAACACCGTGACCAAGCGGTCGGTGAACACCAGCAAATAGGTCTGGTCGGTATTGAACTCGAACGGCACCAAACGACCAGCCCCCGCCACGGCGGCCAGGTGATAAAGGCCCGCGCGGCGGGTTACGCCACCGGTGGGGTGGATGAACAAATTAGTCAGGTTCGCCGCCCCGTTATCATAAGCGCGCAGATCACCCCGGCCAAACAGGTCGGGGCTCACCTCACCCGAGGTAAAATTGGTTTTGATCTGGGTGGTCCGGGTCATCGCCGTGCCTCGATCAAGCTGAAATCTTCAAACCGGGTTGGGGTGTCCTGTTGCGCATCGATGGATTTCGCGCGGCGGAATTCATCCTCAGCCAAGCGGAACATCAGATCGGCGCGGCTGGAGTTTTCGGTGATTGGAATGCACAGCTCTGCGGCCAGGCGCGCGATCAACGCTTGATCAAAAAAGGGCGGGATCGCTGTCTCATCCGCGCGGTAGATATAGGTCAAATTGATGCTGTCAGTATCGCTATGGAGCTGCTGGCCGATAATTCGGTAGCGTACGCCACGGCCGCGCCCCGCCTGACCCGCGCTCAAGGCGCGCAAGAAATCATGGGGCAACTGAAAGGCCTGGCTGAAATCAGCCACAGGTGCATCCACCAACAGGGACAGGGCGGTTTGGACGGTGGCAAAGCTCCACGGATGGGCCGACAGCAACGCATCGCGTGCGGTGTCATACAAGGCACCGGCCAGTTCAGCCTCGCTTGATCCATCGTCAAACCCATTGATTGATGCAGCACCCAACCGCATCAGCGCACGGCTTGCGATATCGACGGCGGATAAGGCCATGGCGGTGTCTCCTGTGATAAGAATAATAATGCCGGGGCATCCCCCAATGCCCGCGACGGCTCTAGCCTCATGAAGAGGGGCACGAAAGCCGAGCACGTCGCGGGACTTGGTCCCGATGGGCACTCGTGAGGATACGCGGACCCTAGCGCGCGCTGATGGCTGCCTCAGGGAGGCACAGCAGGCATCATGCAAGCAGCGCTATCAGGACAAGGGGTCGTGCGATCCAGGACGGATCCGTCGGGAAAACCGTTGGCGATGGGGGATGTGCGGCAGGGGACACCACCAACGGCATGCAAACCTCTGGTCACCCCGAGGATGGCGGCGGTTAGACCAGGGGCGCCACCGCCACATCACCATTGGTGATCGTGGCGACGGTTAGCAGGCTGGTTGAGGGGGACCCGTCGGTGTCCAGATTGGCGATGATCATATCCCCAGCCCGCAGCATATGGGCTGCTTGGTTGAAGTAATCAGTCGCCGTCACACTGGCATCGACGGTGGTGTAGTGCCACAGCGTGAAGCCATTGGCATAGGCGAGCACGCTGATATCGGTGGCTTCAAGGGCCATCGGTTATCTCCTTAAGTGAATAGAGGATCAGGAACGAATAAGCAGCCTGGCGTTAGGCCGGCGTTTCATCGCAGCGCATGGTGACCACGCCATCGGGATCGATGATCACAGCACCTTGGCTCATCATGTTGTTAACGAAATGGGCTGCGCGATCGCCATGCCAGCTGATATCCGTCTCAACATCCGACCCGGCGGCGTGGCCGATCGCGGATTTGTGGTACCAATGGCAAAGGCGCACATCGCCCGCACCGAGGGTGAGGCCCGAATGGGGGATCCACATGGTGCCCAGCCATTTCTTTGCCTGGGTCCCGCGGAAGGGCAATTCATCAGCGCCCACATAATCGGCGCTGGCAAATTCCTTCACCGCCAGCAGCTCAGTCCACTGCTTCCAGCCGACCACCGCATAGCGCTGACCATCATCGGGCACATCTTTTTCGCCCAACGCCTCGAAGGCCTCCAGGACCTTTTCCAGATCCAGGCCGGTGGCATCATCGCCAGCATAATTGGTGGATTTGTCGAGTTCCCGGATGATCAACTCATCGGTTTTACGGCCCAGGGCATAGGCCCCAGCATTGGCGATCACTTGCCGCTCATCGATATTGGTCTTCAGCTCATCGAGCTTATCGATCCAATCACCGGCATAGTAATCTTCGAGATAGCAAGTCTCGTTGTCATGGACCAAATCCATCACCGGCACTTGCGCGTTGCGGGATTTGGTGGCGGCAATACCTTTGCCAACTTTTTGGAAGACCGTGCTGGCCCCCTTCACATCGCCTTTACTGCGTACGGTTTGGCGCAGCTTTGAGCCCATGCGTTGGTAACTAGCATGAACTTCACGTTCGAATTGGCGAACGAACGCCTGATCAATGGTCGTAGCCATGGATTAAGACCTCATTCCTAGATTAAAGATGAATCGTGGGGGTGTGGTCGAAAAGGCCATGGCTTATCGGTGTGATACCGGGCCGTGGGATCAACCGGTATGGCTTTATCCGCAACCATCCATCATAACGCGAGGCCCGAGAGGCCTGCTGTTTATACCTAGTTTCACCAATGAAACAGGCGACAACACGGTTATGTGGATAGGGGAGCCATACCCATGATCCGTTGCGATACTCGCGTCATCGCAACGGTCTATCACGCGCATTACGCCACCATCATCACCGGTACAAACCGTGATGTAATGGGGTGTTAGAAGGCGTAGCTGTGGCGTTGATAAGAGCGTTTATAGGTTTTTATTCTTATAACGTCAAGGCCTAAATTACCCAAATCGGGGTAATCAGCGCAAAAACTTAAAATTTATAATCATTATATGTGATCCAGCGATCCACCTGTGTCGTAAGCGAATATGACTCATTATGGCATAGGGCCGTGATGGAGCGGGCAGAGTGGAAGAGACATCATGGCTTATATTGACGATCCAGACACCCAGCGGGCCAACATGGCCTACATTAAACATTCCATGAATGAGCCGCTGCTAAGCCGTGAGCATGAGCAAACCCTCGCCCGCCAATGGCGCGATGACCATGATGAAGACGCGCTCCATGAGTTAGTGCGTTCCTATACTCGGCTAGTGGTCGCCACGGCTTCAAAGTTTCGCAATTATGGCCTGCCCCTTGGTGACCTTATCCAAGAGGGTAATGTGGGCCTAATGCAAGCGGCTGAACGGTTTGAGCCAGACCGCGAAGTACGGTTTTCAACCTACGCGACCTGGTGGATTCGCTCAGCTATGCAAGATTATGTTTTGCGCAACTGGTCAATCGTGCGCACCGGCACCACCGCCGCCCAGAAATCCCTGTTTTTCAACTTGCGCCGTCTGCGCTCGAAAATTGAAAAGGCCATGCAGACCGACGGCCTAACCGATGAGGGCCGTGAGCGCGTGGCCGATGAATTGGGTGTGTCACTCAAAGATGTACAAGACATGGAACAGCGCATGTCTGGCAGTGACCAATCCTTAAACGCCCCCGTTGGCGAAAGTGGCGATGATCAGTGGCAAGATTTCTTGTCTGATGAACGCTCAAGCCCAGAAACGGTCGTGATCGGCCTGCGTGATGCCGAAACCCGTTCCCTGTGGCTGGCCGAAGCCTTGGATGATTTGTCCGAACGGGAACAGAAGATCATCCGCCGTCGCCGCCTGGTCGACGATGGTGCCACCTTGGAACAGCTGGGCACGGAATTGGGCGTGAGCAAAGAGCGCGTTCGCCAGCTTGAACACCGGGCGATGTTGAAAATCCGCGCCTCGATTGAACAGCGCGTGACCAAGCCGACCGATTTATTGCTGGAAGCCGGCGCCGAGACCCGTTGATCCGGTCATCATCGCTTCGCCCTGAGCAGTATTTCCGGCATCTGATGGCCTTATCGTCGAACCCCTCGGCATCACCACACCGAGGTAACAAGCCTAAGGCGTAAGCTTTAAAGCAGCTCAATTTGCTCTGGGTGGGTTACGTCAATGGCGATGCCATTATGGGGGTAGGTCCAGCCACGTACCCGTATCCGTCCCGCCATCACCGCGTCCCAATCGGGCCAGTCGCCACGGAATTGCCTGGCGGTATCCGGCTCGATCGTTGCGGTGAAATCCTCGCGCCAATCCTCACCGAAATTCAGAAATATTCGACCACGAACTTGGGCCACATCCTGGACCTGGCCCTCGATCAGGTGAAAGAAATTAAGGGGTCGCAAATCACCATCCGCTTGCCGCACCCGGTACAGATCAAGGGCCCATAATCCCAATCCCGCGTTCCGCGCTTGGATCTCGTAACGCAGCATCTCAGGCACAAACTGGCGGTTATCGGAAAAGCTATAGACCCGCGCATGGCCCTGAGCCAGCATCCAGCCTTGGACCCAATTACCATCGGTCCCAATCAAATGAGCCAAGCCGCGGCCATGGCGGTCCATGATATTGCCCGCATAAGCAAACCGCACATTCCGATTCAGCAGCCGAAAAACCAACGCTTCCCGAGCTTCCAGACTATGTGGCCAGGCGGGTGCGCGCTGGATCGATTGATGGGTCTTCGGTGCTTGAATACCAACCAGTCGGATTTCTTGGCCGGTGCTCAGCGTTACTGTATCGCCATCACGTATCTTCACCACCTCGGCCTCGCCCGCCACCTGCATACCCTTGGGCGGCGGGACGATAAGCTCCGCCTGGCTGATGGCTGGTCGCACAGCCCAGGCCAGCGGCAAGGTCGCGGCCAAGCTTTGGCGGATAAAGTGGCGTCTAGTTTGTCGTTTCATGGCGTGTTTTCACGAGAACTGCGGCGAAACCAATGGAATGACACGCATTCCGCTTCTTTTTCGGGTTAAACAAAGAACAAGACTCGACCTGGGTGCTCACTGCCCTAATCCTATTACCCGGACGATACCAGAGCAAACGCACGAACAATCAGCAAGAGAACCATAAACCCGTGCCCCGCGACCGTATAAAACCAGACCTGTTCCCGCCCCTTGAACCGTTTGAAACCGGCATGCTGACCGTGCCGGTGGACACGCCCCAAGGCACGTTACAGCATAAGCTGTATTGGGAGCAGGCCGGAAACCCAAAGGGTAAGCCGGTAATCTTTCTCCATGGGGGACCAGGGGCGGGCGCCTCGGCCAATCACCGCCGTTTTTTTGATCCCCATACCTACCGCATTGTGATCATGGATCAGCGTGGGGCTGGCCGCTCGCAACCCCTAGGCGAAATCCAGGGCAACACCACTGCCGGCTTGCTGGCTGATATCGAAACGCTGCGTTGCCATCTGACGATCGACACCTGGCATGTCTTTGGTGGCTCTTGGGGTTCTACCCTTGCGCTTGCCTATGCCCAAGCGCATCCCGAGCGGGTCACCAGCCTGATCCTGCGCGGTATCTTTTTGATGACCAAAGAGGAAATCGATTGGTTCTTGTACGGCATGCGCGCGATTTTCCCAGAACATTGGGAAGAGTTCATGGGCTACATCCCCAAGGCAGAGCGCGATGATTTATTAACCGCCTATTATCGCCGCCTGATTGATCCGGACCGGGATGTCTGGTTGCCTGCGGCCCATGCCTGGAGCCGGTATGAAAGCGCATGTTCGACCCTGCTGCCCACCGATGACGTGGCGTTGAGCATGATTGATGAGGTGCACGCCCTCGGCTTGGCGCGGATTGAGGCCCATTACTTCCTGCATAATCGCTTTGAGCCCGAAGACAAATTATTGCGCGACATTGATAAAATCCGCCACATCCCAGCCCATATCATCCAAGGGCGTTATGATGTGGTCTGCCCGCCGGTGGCTGCTCACCGGCTGCATAAAGCCTGGCCTGAGGCGTCGATCCTGATTGTGCCAGACGCCGGACACTCCGCCATGGAACCCGGTATTCGCGCGGCACTTGTTGCTGCGGCGGAAACAGTCAAAACCTTATAAATCACCGATCACAAATCTATACTTTCATTTCAGCGCATACCGGGTTATCAGCTTGATTACGCGAGCAAGTAACCAAAGACACGGGAAGGTTGACGGGGCTTGACGCGCTACCTGCAGTTTCATAAAGCACCGGCATTGTTCGGTTCTTAACCCATTTTCACGCGACGATACCAAAGCTCCTATGATGATCCGCCACCTGATCCCAGCCCTCGCTTTTGCTGCCCTCAGCCTCACCGTGACTGGCCAAGCCCTGGCCGAAGAGGAGCTGATTGGCACCCCGCTCAATGATGGGCAAGTGGCCGCGGGCCACGGTGAACACGACCACGGTGGCCACGACCATGGTGGGTGGAGCAACTTTAAAGATGGCACCGATCACATCGCCGTGGGTCTAGCCGCCGGCAATATTCCCTTGAGCGCTGATGGCGACGGCGAAGAAACCCTGTTGTTCAATTTGGAATACCGGTTCGGTCATCGCTACCTCAACTATACCGACAATGATGGTTTCGACTTTGGCATCGCCCCGTTTGTCGGTGGCTATGTGGGTGTTGATGGCAGCGCTTATGGTTATGCCGGTTTTGGTTTTGAATTCCTGATCAATGATCATTTTGTGATCATGCCGAACACCGCTGTGGGTCTTTACACCGATGGCGGTGATGGCCGTGACCTCGGTCATGTCCTAGAATTCCGCTCCGGTATCGAGCTGGGTTATCGCTGGGATAATGAGGTACAGCTGGGCCTGGCCCTGCATCACCTGTCGAACGCCAGCATTGGTGATTCCAACCCCGGCACCGAACACCTAACCGTGTTCCTGAATATCCCCCTGAACGGTGAGTTGTTCTAAGCATCCCCGGATGCTAAGACCCTCGCGCTAACCACGATTATCGCGTCGCCCTAGCACCACGCGATATCCATGCGCATGAGCGTGTCCCGGGCCAAAATCGGCCTTGAATGTCGCCAGAGGGAAATCCTATGACTGCCTTTAAGACCCTTGATGATCTAAAAACAGCCCATCCCGATCTGACGGGTAAAACAGTGCTGGTTAGGGGTGATTTGAATGTTCCCATGGCTGATGGCCAGGTGGGCGATCGCACGCGCTTAACGCGCTTGGCCCCGACCCTCACGGAATTATCAAACGCTGGGGCCAAGGTCTTAGTGCTGTCCCATTTCGGTCGCCCCAAAGGCAAACCAGATCCCGCGTTTACCCTTAAGCCCGTGGCCGATGCTTTAGCCGACAGCGTGGGCAAGCCCGTGGCGTTCGCCACCGATTGCATCGGTGACAGCGCGAAAGAAGCCGTGGATCAATTGGCACCAGGCGGCATCGTGGTGTTAGAGAATTTGCGGTTCCATGCCGGGGAAACCGACAATGATGACGGCTTTGCCAGCCAGCTTGCCGCCTTAGGCGATCTGTACGTCAATGATGCTTTTTCCGCCGCACACCGGGCCCATGCCTCAACCGCGGCCTTGGCTGGCATGCTACCCGCCTATGCTGGCCGATTGATGGCCGCCGAGCTAACCGCGCTCAACAAAGCCTTGGGCCAGCCTGCCCGACCCGTGGTTGCCTTGGTCGGGGGCGCGAAAGTATCTACCAAGCTTGATTTGTTGCAGAACTTGGTCACCAAGGTGGACACGCTCGTGCTGGGTGGCGGCATGGCGAACACCTTTATCGCTGCCAATGGCGGTGAGGTTGGCGCCTCGCTGTATGAGCCCGATAAGCTGGACGCCGCGCGGGCGGTAAACGCCGCCGCTGAGGCGGCAGGTTGCCGTATCCTGTTACCCCAGGACGGCGTTATGGCGACAAAACTGGCACCCGACCAAGACACCGCCCACACCGCGAGCAATAACGTACCCGATGATAACATGATCCTCGATATTGGCCCGGCCAGCGTTGCCGATATCAACGCAGCGTTGGGGGCCGCAAAAACCGTGGTCTGGAACGGGCCCATGGGCGCGTTCGAGATCGCTCCCTTTGACCGCGGCACCGTGGCGGTGGGTAAAACCGTGGCCGAGCTCACCCGCTCAGGCGCGTTGCTGAGTGTCGCTGGTGGTGGTGATACCGTGGCGGCCCTGGCCCATGCTGAGATTGAAGACGCTATTTCTTATGTCTCAGCGGCTGGTGGTGCGTTTTTGGAATGGCTTGAGGGTAAAGAACTGCCAGGCGTCAAAGCGTTAGAAAACGCTGCCTAATAGCGGGCTGTTTAGCGCCACAACCAGGTCACGGCCGGCCTATCAGGCACGCCCCTACAGGCAACGAACCTAGCTGAAACTCGCCGTTTATGGATGTGCCTGCGTAACGATGGCCTAGCGCGCGCCGCGGCCCCGGGCTGCTTCAACCACCGGGTTGGACCCGCCCATCAAAAAGCTTGGGTCTTGCTGCCAGCTGGTCAGGATATGGCGCGCGGTTTCAGGCTTGAGCTGTTCGTAAAACTCCAGAGCGTTGGCCAGTTCTTTGGGGTTGGTTAGGTTCTCACCGGTTCGCGCGGCCTGGCTCAGCATCAAGATGGTGGAGAATGAATCGCGATCCACATCGCTTGCCTTGCTGGCAATCGCCATGTTCCGGGCACTCTCGGGGCTCAGCAACGCGGTCACTGCCTCATGGCTCAACCCGGTAAGCTGCATAAACAAGGCTGTGAACGCCGTCAGGTTGTAATTCCGCAAGGTCATGATCAACATGCCGGGCGTTAGCTTACCGGTATCGGATAACCGGTCCGCCAGATCATCCATATCCACGGTATTCGGGGTTGGCCGCCGCTTCATGATCTCACTAAAGGTTTGCTCCAGGGCGCGGTCTAGGACCTCGTCGGCAATCTCAAACCGGCTGTGGATATGGGTACGCAGCTCATTTGACACCCACCAATAGAGGTCCAAGGCCAGATCGGCGGGGATCTCTTGGCGTTGCACCAAAGGCCGACGCACCACCGGCTCATCCTTGGCTAGACCAGCGGCCTTGGTCAGCAGTTTTTCAGGCAAGTGAATTTGCGGGTTATAGAGCAGGCTGGCCACGGCATCGGCATCGCCCGTATCGATCAACGAGGTGGCAATGGGTGTGGTCAGGTCCGGGCGGCGGGCAATAATTTTTCGGTGATCGGTGGATCGATGTTCGATCACATAGATCAAATCCTGATCGTTCAAACGCTTGCTCAATGACAGGATTGGCCGCGCCACATCGATTTTGTCATGGGCCAGGGCCACCACCAACCGATGCGGTGCCACAGCGTTGGCGGCAATTTGGCCCGCCAGGGATTGCCGCTCGGGCAGATCGACCTGATCCAACAGGGACACCAAGATGTCTGCGATCAGCTCACGTTCGCCTTCATTAAGGGTATGATTGAGCAAGGTCGAGCAGCTATTCATGAGTTTCAATCGGCCGTCAGCGGTCCGATCGCGCGCAAGCT
>JBCCBF010000332.1:0-3062 GCA_039814445.1 Pseudomonadota bacterium | reverse complement strand
TGAAGGATGCCTTGGCCTTTGCCGCCGAGCGTATTCGGGACTTCCACACCCATCAAAAACCAGCCGATTTGGCCCTGGATCAACCCCATAATATGCGACTGGGGTATCGCTTCACGCCGATTGCGGCGGTGGGCTTATATGTGCCTGGCGGTACTGCGGCTTACCCCAGTTCCTTGTTGATGAACACCATCCCCGCCCAAGTGGCAGGGGTGGGGCGTTTGGCGGTGGTGGTGCCCACCCCTGATGATGACCTCTCGCCAGCCCTGGCTGCGGCCATGGATTTGCTGGGGCTCACAGCGATTTACCGCATTGGTGGGGCGCAAGCCGTGGCCGCGTTGGCCTATGGCACCAGCACAATTAGGCCGGTGGATTTGGTCGTAGGCCCAGGCAATGCTTATGTGGCGGCCGCTAAGCGAGAGGTATACGGCACGGTGGGGATCGACAGCTTGGCCGGTCCATCAGAGATTTTAGTGATCGCTGATGCCAGCGCGAACCCTGATTGGATCGCTGCTGATTTGTTGTCTCAAGCGGAGCATGATGCCCAGGCGCAATCGATTTTGATCACCGACAGCGATGATCTCGCAGACCAGGTGGCTCAGGCTGTGGCGCGTCAGTTAACACAATTGCCCCGCCACGATATCGCGGCGGCTAGCTGGGCTGATCATGGTGCCATTATTACGGTTGATGACCTGGTGCAAGACGCGCCCGGTTTGGCCGACCGGATTGCGGCCGAGCATGTGGAAGTGGTGTGTGACGATACGGTCCGGACGGAGGCGATCGTCAGCGCCATTCACCATGCCGGCGCGATTTTCATCGGTGGTTATAGCAGTGAGCCAATTGGTGATTATGTGGCCGGTACCAACCACGTGCTGCCAACGGCGGGCAGCGCTCGGTTTGCCTCGGGCCTAGGCGTGATGACCTTCATGAAACGCACCAGCCTGATCCAGTGTAGCGCTGAGGCTTTCAACCATTTGGCTGGTCCCACCATAACCCTGGCAGAGGCGGAAGGGCTGGGTGCCCACGCCGCGGCCATTCGTTACCGTCAGGGGCCGCCGAGCCAGGAGCCAGCCGCTGATGACTGATACGCCAGAGGTAAATCCAGACACAAAGATTGTGGCGGTCGAGCTTGATGAACGCACGGTGGTGCGCCGTACGGCTGAAATTGAGCATGAGCGGGCTGTGGCGATTTTTGACCTGTTGGAAGGCAATTTCTTTAAGCCGGTGACGCTGCCCCCCGGGCCATACGCCCTTGACCTATCGGTTGAGGAAAACCGCCTTAACCTTGATGTGTTCAATCAAGATCGCAGCACCAATCACGGTCGTATCGTGATCCAATTAAGCCGGTTCCGCCGCATTATTCGGGATTATTTCCTGATTTGTGAGAGCTACTACACCGCGATTAAGGACTCATCCTTATCCCAGATTGAAGCCATCGATATGGGGCGGCGTGGTCTGCACAATGAAGGGGCGGATTTGCTCCGCGAAACCCTGGCTGTGGATGTGGAGGTGGATAACGACACCGCCCGGCGCCTGTTCACCCTCTTATGTGTCTTGCACATTCGTGGGTAGGAGAGGGCTTTGATGAACACCCCACCTGATATAACCCGGCAGTCGGCACCCATGGTGCTGCCGGGTGGGGCTAGCGTGCTGTTCTCGTGTACCTTGAATTCAATCCGCTCGCCCATGGCGGAAGCCTTAATGAAAAAGCTGACCGGCACGCGGTTTTATGTGGATAGCGCTGGGCTGCGCAGCGCGCCAGTGGACCCGATGGCCGTGCGGGTGATGGATGAATTAGGCCATGATATCTCGTCACACCGGTCCAAAACCTTTGATGATCTGGGCAATGATTTCTTTGATCTAATCATCACCCTATCGCCCCAGGCCCATCACCGGGCGCTCGAAATTACCCGGCTGCAAGCCTGCGAGGTGGAATACTGGCCCACCTATGATCCTCTGTTGCAAGAAGGCTCGCAAACCCAGCGCATGGATGCCTTTCGTCAAGTAAGGGATAGCCTGGCGGAACGTTTGAACAAACGTTTTGCCCCGGCTTAGATCATCTATCCCTGTCCGTTGGTTTGTGACCGATTCGCCGCCGGTTTCGGCTTTGGCCACCGGCGGTTTTGTTTTTGCCTGATGCGCTGCTTCATCTTTGCTACTCTGTATCTTGTCGGTGGAAATCCGGCGCTTGAGAATCAAGAAAGCAGACGCGGAAGACGATAGATGTCAACGGTACCAGGCGGTGTGATCAGTGAGTTTGGCGATGGTGTCAGCGAACAAGATCGCTTTTTTATCAGTGATATACTGGGTGACCTTAACGCCACGGATTCAGATGATTTCTTCCGCGTTCTAGATTTCACCGAGACCTTGCCAGGGGCCGTGCGTTTCGCCCTTCTGCGCGCGGGCGTGGACGGCGTTACCGGCGCTGACGATGAAAACTTTCTGGTTGGGAATTCAAGCAACAACATCATCAATGGTGGCGCGGGCGCTGATACGATCTTTGCCGTGGATGGCGATGATATCGTCTATGGCGGATCAGAGCGGGATGTCATCTATGGCGGCGCCAACAATGACAGCATTTTTGGTGATGGCGGCGATGATCAAATTTACGGCAATGCCGGTGATGATTTAATCGATATTGATAATGGCGATGATTCCATATTCGGCGGCCAGGGCGATGACACGGTCTTGTCAGGGGCCGGGGATGTGGTGTTTGGCAATAAGGGCGATGATTTTTTCATTGGCGATGGAGCGCCCAGTACGCTGTATGGCAATGAGGGGGATGACACCATTGTCTCCAGCGGCGGCGAAGACACCGTCTATGGCGGTCAGGGTGATGACAGCATCATCGGCGGTGGTTTGACCGGTGAGTATTACGGAAACCTTGGGAACGACACCTATTACGGTGGTGATGACCCGGATAATTTCTACTACCTGCGCAGCGGCCATGGCCGTGACCTGGTGCTTGATTTTGAGATCGGTCAAGATCGTCTAATCATTGGCATGGATGCCCTGCCAGAAGGGGCAACCCAGATCACCGATATCAAGATCGAAGAGATCGGTGG
>JBCCBF010000141.1:0-7004 GCA_039814445.1 Pseudomonadota bacterium | reverse complement strand
CGGGAACAAGCCATCGAAGAGGCGAAGCAAAAGTCAAAAGCCGCTGGCTCCGCCATGGCAGCCTAACCCGGGCTAAGGTACGCTGCCCCAAGGGCAGGTTACTCAGTATTTTCAATCCTTAACCGCAGCTTGCCCGCCGCAGCAAGACGACGGATTAATCGCTAATGCGCTGGTCCACGGCGGCGTTGCGCATGGCTTTTTGCAGCTTCTCAAAGGCCCGCACTTCGATCTGACGTACCCGTTCCCGGCTGATGTCATATTGCTGGCTCAGCTCTTCGAGTGTTAGCGGGTTATCACGCAAGCGGCGCTCCGTCAGGATGTGTTGCTCGCGCTGATTGAGGCTTTGCATCGCCACTTGCAGCATGGCGCGCCGCTGGCTCAGCTCTTGCTCATCGGCCACCATGGTTTCTTGGCTCACCTGGCGGTCATCCACCAACCAGTCTTGCCATTCGCCCTCGCTATCGGCCTTGAGCGGTGCGTTGAGGGAATTGTCAGGCCCGCTGAGGCGGCGGTTCATCATGATGACGTCTTGTTCGGATACGTTAAGTTCCGTGGCGATTTTTTCCACCTGTTCGGGGGTCATATCGCCATCATCGATGGCCTTCATCTGGCCTTTCATCCGCCGCAGGTTAAAGAACAATTTCTTTTGCGCGGCGGTCGTACCCATTTTCACCAAAGACCAGGAGTGCAGGATGTATTCCTGGATTGAGGCGCGGATCCACCACATGGCATAGGTGGCCAAGCGGAAGCCGCGATCGGGATCAAACCGCTTCACCGCCTGCATCATGCCCACATTGCCTTCGGAAATCAGCTCGGCCACCGGCAAGCCATAGCCGCGATAACCCATGGCGATTTTGGCCACCAGGCGCAAATGGCTGGTCACCAAACGGTGTGCTGCATCCACATCCTCATGTTCCTGCCAGCGTTTTGCCAGCATGAATTCTTCATCGGCGGTCAGCATCGGAAATTTGCGAATATCCGACAGGTAGCGCGATAAATTACTTTCGGCGGTGAGTACTGGAACGTTCACCTTGCTCATGAACAAATGCCCCCGGGCGTTCTTTGCCACCCCGTGATGGAGTGGTCTTGGGTGATCTTTTACGATGTTTTTGATCTGTGGATGCAAACATCATCCAACGGTCGAAACATGGGTGAGGAGAGTTAAATAGCGGTCGTGCGGTTAATCCATTGTCATCTAATATGTCACATGGTTCGTAGCTGTTCGATTAACAAGGAAATATCGTCAGGTAACGCGCATGTGTAATCCTGGGATTGCTCCGTGATCGGATGGGTGAACGTTAAATGAAATGCATGGAGCATCTGTCGGTTCCTTGGTAACTGGGACTTTATCTCATCAGGTAGCAGGCCCGCCTGACGCCGCGCAAACCGTGTGTCGCCATAGATATCATCACCAATCAACGGATGCCCCAGATGGGCCATATGCACCCGGATCTGGTGGGTGCGGCCCGTATCCAGGCGGCATTCTGTCAGGCTGGCCACCCGGCCAAATACCTCGGTTACGGCGTAATGAGTTCCAGCCGGCTTGCCGCCTTGTTCTACCACCGTCATCTTCTTTCGGTGTTGAGCATGCCGACCGATTGCGCCCGTAATATGGCCTTGATGGGGTTTTGGTTGGCCCCACACGAGCGCCTGATACCGGCGCGATAGGGTCCGATCGGCAAATTGGGTCGCCAAGCCTTGATGGGCTTGATCATGTTTGGCCACCACTATCAGGCCGCTGGTTTCCTTATCCAGCCGATGCACAATGCCCGGGCGACGCACCCCGCCAATACCGGACAAGCTGTCACCGCAATGGTGCAACAGGGCGTTGACCAGGGTGCCGGTCGCATGGCCCGCTGCTGGGTGCACAACCAGCCCGGCGGGTTTATTGATCACCAAGAGATGATCATCTTCGAAGATGACGTCTAAGGGGATAGTCTCAGGCTTAGGGATGGCATCCTCAGCTGGCGGGATGCGCACGGCATAATCGCCTAGCTGATTCACCTTGGCGGCTGGGTTGACCACCGGTTGGTGATTAGGGCCCGTGATGCAGCCATCAACCATGAGCTGTTGTAAGCGTGCCCGCGATAGATCAGGCAAGGCGAGGGCCAGTGCCTTATCCAACCGCAACCCCCGATGGCTATCCCCTAAGGTTGCGATGATCATATCATCTGGCGCATCGGGTTGGTGGCTATCGGGCCTATCATCCACAGTGTCGTTCATAACGCGGGAAGGACCATGCTCTTGCTGTCTGGGTCAACCACTATCTATTGCTGGGCGAGGCCCTGTTACCAATTTTCTGCCTGTCCTTTGCCGATCCCTGATGGTCACGTTGATTGATATTCCGGCACGACCCTGTGCCTCTTGGTTGGCATTAGGGGGCAAAATCGTTATGACAAGGCCGATTTTTAACCGCGAGGCCGCCCCCCACTTATGTCGCAGATTTCATCATCCACCCACCGTTTAGCGCTGATCATGGCCATTGTTATGGGCGTGTTGATCTTGGCTGGCTTTACTTTTTTGGCGTTTGAGATCGCTAGCCGGGCCGGTGATGTGGCCGCCGAGCTGATCGTCTCTAATACCGATGAGACGGCAGCGGACAGCGCTACGAGTGCTACGGGCCCGGTGGCTACTCAGCTGCCCGATGGTGCTGCGGTGCAAGCGATTGCCGCCGATGCCGGTCGGTTGGTGATTTGGTATCGCTTGGGTGATCGCCAGGACCAGATCATGGTGGTGGATTTGCGCACCGGCGCGCCGGTGATCGAGATTGGCGCGTCATCTACCGCCCCCGCCGGCTCCCTATAACTCCCAGTGATGGCGATGTCTAAACCAGTCATACCCGTCGACCGTGAGCAGTCTTGGCGCATTGGTGTCTATACGGGTGGCGAGGTGATAGGCGATGGCCTTTGGAAATTGCCTTTCATCCGGGCCTTGCGCAGCGCCTTTCCCCACGCCCACATCACCTGGATCGCCCGCAGCCACACCGTCTACGCCACCACATTGGCGCCGGTGGTGGATGGTTTTTTGGATGAGGTCTTGGACAATAGCGGCGTGGCTCGCCGAATATCTTGTCTCGTCACGCCGCGGTTTAAGGGCGAGCGCTTTGATTTGATTATCGACACCCAGCGCACCATTTGGCGGGCCTTATATATGCATCGCTTATCCCGTGGCTTGGTGCTGGCGCCAGCGGCCGATTACCTGTTGTCCCAGGTCAAGCCACCGGCTGGTCATCAGCCCACTCGCCATCTGGGACAGTTGATGGTCGATTGGGTGCATTGGTTGACCGGTGAGCCTGTGGTGCTGGACCGGTCGTTGCCACTACCATCGTCCTTGGTGGCGGCGGCGGCCCGTGCCTTGCCTGCGAACGATGCCATTTATGTGGGGTTCGTGCCCGGCGCCGGGGATACCCGCAAATGCTGGCCGCTGGCGTCCTATATCGCAGTCGCTCAAGCCCTGACCCAGGATAATCCGGCGGTCAAGCCCGTGTTCCTATTAGGACCGGACGAGGTGTCTTGGCGGGATGAGATAGCCCATGCCTTGCCCCATGCCCTGTTCCCAGAACAAGAACCGGAAACCTGGGAAGGTACGCTAGCCGGCCCCTTGCGTGCGATTGCCCTGGCCAAACATCTGACGGCGGCGGTCAGCAATGATTGTGGCACGGGTCATATGTTGGCGGCTGGTGACTGCTCGCTGCTCAGTCTCTTTGGCCCCACCGAGGCCGCCAAGTTCAAGCCATTGAACAATGCCCCATCCCTGGTCCTAGAGGCCCAGGATTTTGGCACCAGTGATGCCATGGAGCAGATCCCCGTGGATGCCGTCACCACGACCCTTAAAACCCTGCTCTAAAGGCCAAGATAAAAGCCTGTGATTGCCAGCCATCTACTACTAAACGGGTGATGGTGCGAACCCGCCAAGGCCGGGGGCCGTTCCTGTGTCTGAACGCTTGGCCACGGGGGTAGGCGCGGTGGCGTTGTTTTGTGGGGCAGGGTATGCCGATGCCACCGCTGGGCGCTCGGAAAACCGTAAAGGCTTGCCCGCGGCCACGTGCTTGATGAAATGATCATTATGGGGCAGCAGGGTTGGTAAGGCGTGATGGGCGGCTTGGTCCTCAAGGTAAGCCAAGGCCGTGTCAGCACGGCTTGCACCTGGTTTTGGGTCCAGCATGGGGTCGCTTGTGAAAAAACGCATCTCCGTTTCAGTAAGGGTGTTGGTGTTCAGCCCGAAAGCCGCGAGCCCTTCCTCAAGCTTATCCATCTCGCCCTGAAAGGCCCGGCGAAATGTGGCTTGGGTTTCCAGGCTTGGCCGCAAATTATCGGCCTCATAGGCCTGAAAGGCGGCGACAGCTAATAATTCCTTACCGTTCTGAGCGGCAAACAAATGCAAATCCCGAAATGCCCGGCCAAACCGTGACGTGTCATCAACGCCGATCACATAGGCCGCCCGATCCGAACTGCCGAAACTCTCCGTCGCCATAAACAGGCTTTGTTTGCCGTATTTCGGGTGGCGCCGCGGGGCCGGGCGACCGGCATTGGGGTCCGTCATGGGCGCTTGATACACCACATCATAGGCCACGCGCCATTCGATATAGGGGGCAATCTTGGTCAGCCGGTCAGCCATATGCTCACCCAAGGTAATTGCGGCCATGTTGCCATCGAACACAGCCTTGCGCGGGACAATCACCTCGACGGCGGGGCGATGGCCGGGACCGCCCGTAGCCTCGGCGGTGACAAAGGCATGGCGTCGGCTCAAAGCCGCTCGCACGGTACTCGCTAAATACTCAATCTTTTGCGCCGCATGGCCGTCATGGGCGATGAATTGATCCAGGTAGTCATCCAAGGTGCGTCGGGGTTCTTCTTGCATAACCAACTGGCCGGTTTTGGCCGCCCCAAAGAAGGCTTCGCGTTCTGGAAAAATATGCGCGCCCTGGTCGTCCCGATCACACAACTCGATAATATCGGGGAAATCCACGGGTAGGGACGGGGCGGCGTGGGGCTGGTCGATCCGCTGTTCGATTAAGCGCGGTCGTGATGGCTGGGCCATGATGCTGTTCTACGTTCTCGATCTCTTGCTTTGTCTCGAGCGTTGAAATAGCGATAATTTGCGAAAGCGGTGGTGACGGTTTTATGAAATATCGACAAGAATTCCTAAGCATGTCAGGCTAGTTGACCGGTTGTGATCACCGCGTATGTCACGAACAGGATCGTCCTTTTTCCATGTACCCAGTTCTTATCTCCATGGTGATCACCTTGCTGGTTTTGGCCATGATCCCGCGGGATAAACCAGCCTTTGACCCCTTGGCCTTCATGAACCCTCCCGCCGCCGCCAGCACGGCAGAGGCAGAAGTCCACGCTCATAATCTGTCGGTTTTTGCAGAAGCGGTGATGCAGCGGTTGGTTGAGGACCCGGACAGCTTGCCGCGTTATCCAGACCGCATTCGCGTGGATCAGCTGGAATCGGGCCGGGGCACCGACCCTGTTTTGCCCGGTTCCTATCGCTACACCATGCCTTGGGAAGCCATCTTGCTGCCGCTTGACGATGAGAATCAAGGCGTTGCTGGCGTGGGTGCCATCGTGGCGTTCATCACGCCCGCCAATTTGACCCGCGGTGTAAAACCCGTGGATTTGGCCCGTGGCTTAAAACTAACCGCTGGCGATGAGGTGCCGGTGGGGCTCATCCGCGATGGCCAATTATTGTCTGACGGTTTCATCAACCCCCAGGTGGCAAAGGGGTTTGGGGCGGTTCGTAATTTGCCGGCCGTGGCCGACTTAACCAACGCCCCTGCCATTGTCGTGTGCTTAAACCAACGGTTTTGTGCCCGTGGTTAAGAGCGTTCCCACCGGTGGTCATGGATGGGAAGGCGAGACGTATCACCAAGCGGTCATGATACGCACGCCAGATAGGCTGTGGATGGTGTGAAATGGGGGGCATAAGCCGTGTCGTTGATGGCGTTTGCCATATTAAATTCATTAAAATTAGGTTGTGTTCCCGTTAAATTTTAGGTTTCATGGTAAAGCCTAGAAAAGGTAATTTATATCTTATGTCACCAGGGGTGACGGATAAGAACGCGCGTAAAACACGGTGATCCACCGGGATAGGGGGTTCCTTGGATCGACATAACCGACTGATCACAGACCGGTTTTTCAATGCTCAATCAACGGATTGGAAGTCCTCCTACGCGCACACCCAAACCACCGCCTCACCCCAGGAGGCGCGCTGATGTATCCTGTTATTATCATTACGTTTTTGACGGCGACACTGGTGTCGCTTACTGGCGTTGGTAACAATCTCAATCCATTTGCGGCGCCCGCGTCTCGCGGTTATCAATTTGAGGCGGCCAGTGATGGTCACGGCGCGGCTCTCGCTGAATATATCTCGGGCATTCAACGCATGGTCTCTTTCTACCGCTCTGAGGGGCCGGCGGTTTACCAAGAAATATTAGATGAAATTACAGCTAATGGCGGAACTTGGACTATTCGATTTGGTTTTGCAGGTGACCCTGGCGGTGAGAGGTTGGATAATTTCCTGGCTGCCAGTCCCGCAGCAGCCGGTGTTTTTGGCGGGTTGACTCGTGATCAACTATTTCCACCAAACTATGAGGGGCGTCCTGCCTGGCGCGTGACGCTTGTGGGGCGACAAGACGCAGCTGGTGCCTTGCTTGTGGCGCAGCCCGACTATGACATATCCGCTGTTATTGGTTGGGCTGACCCCGCAGTTGCCCCCATGACCAATCTCAATATTGGTGGTTTTATGGGTGGTTTTTCACGCGCTTTTGAATACTCCACCAGTCTTGGTATCAATCGCGGTGGTTCTTTGGTGTCTCAGGTTCAGCGCGTTAACAACTTTGGCGCCAATATTATTAATATCCCAAACGTGGTGCCCAATGGGGCGCCCGTCTATGTCCAATGTAGAACGTCAGATCAGCCGGGTGCTGATGGCATTCCCCTAACCGGGGATGATGCTAATGACGGATTCTGTGAATAGTTTTGTAAGTGCGTGATACGCAT
>JBCCBF010000215.1:0-5108 GCA_039814445.1 Pseudomonadota bacterium | reverse complement strand
CACGATAAACTCGCATTACTGTGCCGGGTTGTTGAGGATGCGATTGATTGCATCACGTATAGCCGCGCCCCTGGGTGGTTTTGCAATAAAGCCGTCCACGCTCAGCTCTTTGGCTTTCATAACGGTCTCTTGATCCGTGGTGCCAGTGAGGAAAACTACAGGCGTAGTGGCAAAGTCACTATCGGCTGAATAACGCAGCCGTTTGAGGTATTCGAGCCCGCCCATGGGTTCCATTTGGATATCGCAAAACACCATGTCAGGGCGCAATTGTTCGCTCAAGCTAAGCGCCTCTTGGCCATCGGTGGCTTGGTACACATGGCGGATGCCTAGGTGGCGGATGGAATCACAAATGACATCGCGGAGATGGTCTTCATCCTCAACCACCATGATACGCAGATAATCGAGAATTGTTTTCTGTTCAGTCATCAAGAACCCCATCGTTGTCACAACACTAATAAGTGTAGGGCGCGATGGGGTACTCGCTCAGGGGGGATAACGGGCACGTGATGAAGCGTGTTCAAGCCCAAGCCTGTTGTCGTCAGCGTGCGCTTTAGATCGCTAAGTACTCATCCCGTAGGCTGGTGTTGTCCAACACCTCTTGCGCCGTGCCGTCGAAGACTTTCTCGCCGCTATCGAGGATGATGGCTCGGTCCGCCAGGTTCAGGGCTGCGATGGCGTTTTGCTCCACGATAATCGTGGTCATGCCGAGGCTTTTGATGGTCTCCAAGGTCTTCTCGATCTCTTGGACAATCACCGGGGCCAGGCCCTCATAAGGCTCATCGAGCAATAACAGCTTCACATCCCGCGATAGGGCCCGGCTAATGGCGAGCATTTGCTGTTCACCGCCTGACAGGGTTGTGCCCTCTTGGGTCCGGCGTTCGCCCAGGCGTGGGAACAAATCATAGACTCGTTCCAGGCTCCACCCATGGCCAGGGGCGATTTGCGCGAGCTTGAGGTTCTCTTCCACCGTCAACCCTTGGATGATCCGGCGGTCTTCCGGCACCAGGCCAATGCCGCATTGGGCGGCCTGATGGGATTTCATTTCATGGAGCGGTTTGTGATCGAGCCATATTTCCCCATGAGTCAGGTTTGGGCTATCGACCCGGGCGATGGTGCGCAAGGTGGAGGTCTTGCCCGCGCCATTACGGCCCAAAAGCGCCAGGATCTCGCCTTCGCGCACGTCAAAGCTTATGCCCTGTACGATATAGCTCTCACCATAATAGGCCTTGATATCCCAGCAGGAGAAAAAGGCTGGTTGGCTACCTTGGTTTTTAACCGGCGGTACTTCTGGGGCGACACGGCCTGATATATCAAAGCCCATGCCACCACCACTGCTGGGTGTTGTTTTGGTCTCGGGGGCCGGTGTAGCCGCCGTTGCGGTCTCGGGGGTGTTTTTTGTAGGCTCGCTCATAGATGCGCTCCTCCCAGATAGGCGTCTTGGACTTGCTTATTACCTTTGATGTTCTCGGGTAAGTCTTCGACGATCACATGGCCTTGGGCCAGCACCGAGACTTTCTGGGCCAGGGAGAACACCACATGCATGTCGTGTTCAATCACCACCATGGTGACCCCGGTCTCAGCGATCTGTTTCATCAGATCGATCGTGTCGTTGGTATCCGCCCGGGACATGCCAGCAGTGGGTTCATCCAGCAGCAAAAGTTTTGGGTTTTGGATCAGGCACATGGCCAGTTCTAACCGGCGCTTATCACCTCGGCTCAATTCGGCGGCACGGCGGTCGGCAGCGTCTTCGAGGTTCACTGAACGCAAACGCTCCATGCCCTCGGCTTGTAGGTCTTTGTCGTTTTGCAACCGGGACCAGGCGTTGAGTTTAAACGCCCCATCGCGGCTGGCTAGCGCTGGGATCAACACGTTTTCTAGCAAGGTCAGCTCACCGAAAATTTCTGGTGTTTGGAAAACCCGGCTGACGCCAATTTGATTGATCTCATGGGGTTTCCGATTGAGCAGGGACTCACCAGAGAATTGCACCGTACCCGTATCGGGTTCCAAGCGACCAATCAGGCAATTCAGGAGGGTGGATTTACCCGCCCCATTTGGCCCGATGATCGCGTGGACCGTGCCCTCTTCTACGTTGATATTCACATCGTCTAAGGCTTTTAGGCCGCCAAACCGTTTATTGACGCCTGTTACTTCTAAAATACCCATGGGGCGTCTCCTCTATTCGGCTGGGGTTGGCATGGCGTCTTTTTCAGCCGCTTCGACTGCTTTTTCGCGTCTCGCCTTACCGGTGATAAAGCGCCACAGGCGTTGGCCACCCTCGACCAGGCCACCGGGCAGGAAGATCACCACCATCATGAACATGAGGCCCAAGGTCAGGTGCCAGCCTTTACCGATGAACGGATGGATGACGAAGACAAAGAAATCTTGCATGGCCTGGGGCATGAAGGAGAACCATTCATACAAAAGATTGTCGTTAATCTTAGAGAATACGTTCTCGAAATACTTGATAACCCCAGCGCCAAGCAGCGGCCCTAGCAAGGTTCCGGTTCCGCCCAGGATGGTCATCAAGACCACCTCACCACTGGCGGTCCATTGCATCCGCTCAGCACCCGCGAGCGGGTCCATGGCGACCATCAAGCCCCCGGCTAGTCCGGCATACATGCCTGAGATGATAAAGGCAGCGAGGGTATAGGGCTTGGGGTTAATACCGGTATAGCGCAGGCGTTGCTGGTTGGTTTTCACCGCCTGGAGCATCACGCCAAAGGGCGATCGGAAAATCCGGATCGCCACATAGAATGAGATCAGCATCACCACCGCGCAGAGGTAATAGCCAAAGTTGAAGTTGAAGGCCCAGGGGCCAACCGCAAGCTCAAACCCAGCGCGCATATCAATGCCAAAGAAATTGGTGGGCGGGATCGAGCCATTTACCTGGCTCACGCCCAAAATCCGTGGGTCATCGAGCGCCAATTGTAGGCCGGTTTCACCATTAGTGATTGGGGTCAGCACCGAATAGGCCAGGGCAAAAGACATCTGAGCAAAGGCCAAGGTCAGGATCGAGAAGTAAATCCCCGAACGACGGAGCGATATATACCCAACAAGGGCTGAGAACGCGCCGGCAAACAGCACAGATACTAAGATCGCTGGAATAATATTCATGCTGAGCAATTTAAGCGTCCAAACCCCCGCATAGGAGCCGACACCTAAGAAGGCCGCATGGCCAAAGCTGAGATAGCCGGTTAGGCCAAACAGAATGTTAAAACCAATGGCAAAGATGCCAAAGATCATGAAGCGCTGCATTAGATCGGGATAGCCCGCGTTGAATTGCGCTAGTTCAGAATTGGCGGGGAATGGGTTGAGGATGAACGGCGCAAATGCCGTCACCGCGATGACCACCAGGAATAGTACCGTGTCCTTACGATTTAATCCCAACATGGCTTATTCCTCCATCACGCCTTTGCGGCCTAAAAGACCGCGGGGGCGCGTTAACAAAATAATGATCGCCACCAGGTAGATGATCACCTGGTTGATCCCGGGCAGCAGGGAGATGACCTGCGCCATGGAGGCAAAGGATTCGAGGATACCGAGCAAGAAGCCCGCCGCAACGGCACCGCTAAGCGAGCCCATGCCGCCGACCACCACGACCACAAATGATAAGACCAGGAAGTCCATACCCATATGGTAGTTAGGTGGGTTAATCGGGGTGTACATGACCCCGGCCAAGCCAGCCACACAGGCGGCGATAGCGAACATGATGGTGAACCGCTTATCGATATTGATACCAAGCAGGCCCACGGTTTCCCGATCAGCCATGCCAGCGCGGACCACCAGGCCAAACGTGGTGAATTGTAAGAAGGCAAACACCCCACCGATGATCGCGGCGGCAAACAAGAAGTAGATGAGGCGCCAATAAGGATACATCACCGCGCCTGCTTCAAAGCCGAGCATGGCACCGAAATCCAGGGTGCCGCGCATGGCATCGGGGGCTGCTATTGGGATCGGGTTGGCGCCATAAAACGCTTTGATGATCTCTTGCAAGACAATGGCCAAGCCAAAGGTGACCAAGATCTGATCGGCATGGGGCCGGTGATAGAAAAACTTGATCAGGCCGCGTTCCATCGACAGGCCAATTAGAATCATGATCGGGATGGCAAAGAAAATAGACAGCGGCACCGACCATTCGATCATGGCGGCCCCCATCTCCGGGCCAAACCAATCCATGACATAGGGCGTGTCGACTTTTAGGGGGTTGCCCAGGAAATCAGTGCGCGTGGGGTCAACGGTTTGGTATGAGCTACGAAGCAGTGTGTTAAACGTAACCGCGCAAAATGCACCCAACATAAACAAGGCGCCATGGGCGAAATTCACCACGCCGAGGGTGCCGAACACAAGGGTCAATCCCAAGGCGATCAAGGCATAGGCGCTGCCTTTGTCCAGCCCATTCAGGATTTGCAGAATGATGGCTTCCATGATTGGTCGCTTGCTCCCGTAAGCTCTCTTTTTATTTATTTTTTATTGTTGGTCAGTGCCGGTTGGTATCGGGTGCGATAACACGGCACCCGATACCTCCGGATTATTGATGACCATCTTAAAGCGGCTGTTTTCAGCCTGCTTTTTGATTAGACGCCTGGATTACAGGTGCCTAATTGACCACCCGCAAATTGCGGATGGTCCGGTGCATATGTCACCTGCTCAGCCGGTGTCACCTCAACGATCTCTAGCAAGTCGAATTCTGAGGTTGGGTTTTCTTTACCCCGCACCACCAGCACGTCTTTAAAGCACTGGTGATCCTCGGCACGATACAGGGTCGGCCCGTTACCCATGCCGTCGAATTCAAAGCCTTCAAGGGCTTCGACTACGCCACAGGGGTTAAACGTCCCGGCGCGTTCCACCGCATCGGCATAGAGGATTGCCTGCACGTAACAGGTGTGCGCCGCCTGGCTTGGTGGGAACCCATATTTGGTGCCGAAGGATTTAGTGAAGGCTTTTGACCCCTCATCCTGCAGTGACCAATGCCAGTTGGTAGAGCCAAAGATACCTTTAACGTTGGCACCAGCACCCTTCGCCATCAAGCGAGAATAAAGCGGCACGATAATCTCAAAGTTTTTACCGTTGGCGACCCGGTCACGAAGACCGAACTGCACGGCGTTGGT
>JBCCBF010000140.1:0-7033 GCA_039814445.1 Pseudomonadota bacterium | reverse complement strand
ATGACCTGACGGTTGACCTCGGCAATTGAACTCGACAGCTCTTCAGAAGCCGCCGCCACCGTTTGGACGTTTGAGTTGGCCTGTTCCGTGGCCGAAGAGGCGGAGACCACCTGGCGGCTGGTTTCCTCCGCGATTGCGGACATGGATTGGGCTGAGGCCTTCATCTCATCGGCTTGAGCACCCAGGCTCTGGATCACTGCCCCGATGCTTTGCTCAAACGATCCGGCCATGGCTTCTAAGGCAGCTTGTTTTTCTGCCTCCATATTGGCTTTATTGGCTTCCTCTTCGGCTTGCATTTCCTGAATGCGCAGGCCGTTTTCTTTAAACACTGCGACGGTTTTGGCCATGTCGCCAATCTCATCACCCCGGTCCAGACCCGGGATCGCCACGGTATAGTTCCCAGCGGCTAGGGTTTCCATCACCTCTGTCATACGGCCGATTGGCTTAGCAGTCATCCGCGCTATTAACCAGGCGGCTAAGGCCGCGAGCAACACGCCCGCGATCATAAACACGATGGCTTTTTGGCGTGCGAACTCAACCAACCCATGAGTTTCTTTACCAGTTGCCAGCATATCAGATTGGATTGACGTCTGTAGTTCAGTCAATTGAGTGGCCATGATCGGCCCGGCACGATCAAGTTCGTTGGTAATCAGCTGATTGCGCTGTTGTATGGTCTCAACTACGTTTTCAAACGCTACTTCATAAATACCGAGGCTTTCCCGCACACCGATGGTTAGCTGACGGCGTGTGATGTTTTGTAGTTCACTGAGCAGGCTTTGCAACGCGTTCTCGGTATTGGTGATTTCATCAAGACTGCGGGCAGCGGCGGCCGCATCGTTGTTTAATAAGAACCGTTCGGCATAAAGCCTAGCCAGCATCAAATGCTGTTGGGCGACACCGGCATAATAAGCCGCGGTTATGTCTTGATCTTGATAAGCACTTGCCATCACCTCGCTCAAATCGGAGCGCATGCTGCGTCCCAGGGGGGCGATCTGGTCATTCACATAGGCATGCCGTCTTGCTTGTAAGTCCGTCACCGTCTCAAAAGCCTGCTCATAGGCTTGCTTATTACTATCAATGCTGGCAACGAGCTGGGCGCGTTCGGGTGATTGTACAACATTCTGTGCGGCCTCCATGGATGCATTAACATTGGCTAACCGCTCTTCCACCATCGCTTGGCTGGCTTGATCATCATTGATCACAAAGTCTTTTACCCCCAACCGGGTCATCAGCACATCAGTCTGCAGGCTGGTGAGTATGGTGGAATTTTCGCTCATCTCCTCGAAGGTTGTGAGGCTTCTTAATGTATTGCCGAAACTTAATATTCCGGTCATCGCAATAGCCACTAAAATGGCCACAACAACACCAAAACCCACCGCAAGCTTGGCGGCGATCGACACATCATTGGGCTTCAGGGAAAAGCTCTTTTTCGGGGCTGAGCCAGCTGTATCGGTCATCATGTTGGTCTCCGTATCCTCACCATCTGGGTGTGCAGGGGTAAAACTCTAAGCCCCTAAGGTCGGATAAACCGGTTAACCGATCGTTTATTCAGCTTGTTTTGTGCAACAGAAAACCGCCAGGTCGGGGTTTCCCAACCTGGCGGTTCTGTAAGGCATGATCCCAGGCGAGGGGTTACTAGCCTTTGAAAATCTCGATCATTTTGGCCAGGACTTCCATGGCCTCATCCCGCGGGCGTTGGAAGACATTACGGCCGATGATTGAGCCATTGCCGCCACCGGCTTGAATAGCCTTAGCGTCGTCATAAAGCCCCTCAAGGCCTTTTTTGCCGCCGCCTGAGAAGATGACAATACGGCGGCCGTCAAAACAGGATTTCACCACGTGCTCTACCCGCTTGGTCAGGGTGCTCACGTCGATTTTCTCGTCCTCATAGACTTTCTTGGCTTCTTTAAGCTCAATGAAGTCGGTGGGCAGTTTCACCTTCACGATATTGGCCCCTAACATGCAGGCCATATGGGCGCCATAGGACACCACATCCACCGCTGTCTCACCATCCTTGGTGGTGGAACCGCCGCGTGGGTACGACCAGACCACCGTGGCCAGGCCGACTGATTTTGCCTCTAAAGTCAGCTGGCGCAGTTCTTCGAATTGATCATAGGCCGCGTCTGAACCCGGATAGATGGTAAAGCCGATGGCGGAGCAACCCAGGCGCAAGGCATCGTCAACCGATGCGGTGACGGCCTGATCCGCGCCCTCTTTGAACCGGGATAGGCTGTTGGCGCTGTTCATTTTCAGCACCAGGGGCATTTGCCCGGCAAAAGTATCAGCCACACACTCAAGCATACCAAGTGGTGCCGCATAGCCTGATAGCCCGGCATCGAGCGCGAGCTGTGGGTGATAGGCAGGATCATAAGCGTCGGGGTTGGATGCAAAGGAGCGGGCGGGGCCATGCTCAAAACCCTGATCCACGGGCAGGATGATCATTTTGCCGGTGCCGCGCAGCTTACCTTCCATCAAGAACCGAGCGATATTGGCTTTTACGCCGGGGGTCTCGGTTTCATAGTAGCTGAGGATTTTGCGGACGCGCTGGGTCGTTTTCATGATTTTTGATCTCTCATCGTCGTTGGTCCCGATCATGATGATCGGGCGCGGCCTAAACATTATTGTGGTGCGTTAGGCCGTCGATAGGGTGGGTGGCGGGTCGGTGATGAACACCACGCCGCGGTGTTCTGCCATGGATGACAGGCGTTGGGCAATGGCTGGTAGACGGGTTTTATCAAGATTTATGCCGGTGAACAGAATACCCGGCAGCCCCAGGCCAATCGCCGTGGCGGCATCCCCGGCATGCCCACCGCAATCAGCCAGCAGCCGCCAATCCTTACCATAGGCGGCTAATTGGTCTTGCAACGCTTGCGCCCAGCCGAGCCCCAGGGTGCGTCCCACGGTCGGTGGGCTGATAAACCATTGTCCCTTGATGCATTGATCGCTGTTGCGGGTCAGCCAAGACAGGAAGTCCGGTTGGGCTATGGGTAGGACCGTCTCAATGGAGACATCAAGCGACATGGCGGATCGCGTTGCGCAAGGTGTCGACCATCTGGTCGATATTCTCCTCGGTCATGATCAAGGGGGGCGACATGGCGATCGTATCGCCCGTGAACCGCACCACCAGATTGTTATGCCAGCAATTGAGGAACACATCATAAGCCCGGCGCCCCACGCCTTCGTCGCTGGCCGCCAATTCCACCGCGCCGATCATGCCGATATTGCGAATATCAATGACATTGGGTTCGTCGCGTAAGCTGTGCAGCTTGTGTTCCAAAACCGTGGCCATCTTGGCCGCGTTCTCGAACAGGTTTTCGTCGCGGTACAAATCAAGGGTCGCAAGACCTGCAGCACAAGCCAGGGGATGCCCAGAATAGGTATAGCCGTGGAAGAATTCGATCATGTGATCGGGGCCATGCATAAAGGCATCATAGATATCGCTTGTCACCGCCGTGGCCCCAATGGGAACCGCACCATTGGTGATGCCTTTCGCCATCGTCATGATATCCGGGGTTGCGCCAAAATAATCCGCGGCAAAACCGGTGCCGAGACGGCCAAAGCCACAGATCACCTCATCAAAGATCAGCAACAGACCGTAATGGTCGCACAACTCACGCAGCCGTTGGATATAGCCCTGAGGCGGCACCAACACGCCGGTGGACCCGGCCACGGGCTCGATAATCACGCCCGCGATGGTTGAGGAATCATGAAGCGCTAGGATCCGTTCCAGCTCATCGGCGAAATGGGCACCCCATTCGGGCTGGCCTTTTGAGAAGGCTTGCTTTTCCAGGTGATGAGTGTGGGGCAAATGGTCCACATGGGGCAGCAGCGCCCCATTAAACGCTTTCCGGTTATAGGGCATGCCGCCCACGGAAATGCCGCCGAAACCAACCCCGTGGTAACCCCGTTCCCGGCCAATCAGCCGCGTGCGCTGACCTTCGCCCCGCGCCTTATGGTACCCAAGGGCAATTTTAAGGGCGGTATCAACGGCCTCGGACCCCGAGTTAGAAAAGAACACATGGTCGAGACCCGTGGGCAAGATGGCTTTGAGCCGGCTTGCCATCTCAAAGGCTTTGGGATGCCCCATCTGGAAGCCTGGTACATAATCCAATTCATCGAGCTGGGTTTTGATGGCATCAGCGATGGGTTGCCGGTTGTGGCCTGCGTTCACACACCAAAGCCCAGCGGCCCCATCAAGCACTTGGCGCCCATCTTGGGCCGTGTAGAACACGCCATCAGCGCCGGTGATCATCCGGGGGTCTGATTTAAATTGCCGATTGGCCGTAAACGGCATCCAAAGGGCATCCAAATCATTTGGCTGGCTGGTGATATCCTGGGGTGAGAGCTGTTTGTTCATGATTATTCCTCCACCGCGTTGGCGCCTGTCGCTCGCAATCTCGCCAGCTACCGTTATCTCTTCGCCCTTGTCAATCCTTGCTCAGTGTAACCAAGCCCCGCGCTGGGTACAAATCAACGGGCTGGTGGTTTCTTGAGCGCCTTTTGAGGCCTTTTTTTGGCGGCGGCTTTGGGGGCGCTTTGCCGGTGTGCGGGCTGGCTTTTTTGGCGCGGTGGCACTGTCGACAGTGGTGGTGCCGGTGGTGTCTGGCTTGCTGTCTAGCTTACGCCCTGACGTTGTGAGCGCGTCTTGTTTTGCCGCCTGGGTCCGGCGTTTGCGTTCGGCTTCAAAATTCGGGTCATACTTGCGGACTTGCGTACCCGAAAGCCAGTCATGCAGCGTCAGCCGCTTTTTGTTGAAATGGATCGCCCAAAAGCCAAAGCCCAGGGTTAATACTGTCAGGAAATGCGCGGTTGTCCGCCAGGTGGCTTGGAGCAGGTTTAGGCCATTGCCGTATTTATCCGTGATGATAATCTGGCACCAGCGCATGCCCGGTGTGGCCTGCCATTTGCTGGCGGCGAACATGGAAAAATATACCAGCGGCAGCAGGATCGAGAGTAAGAAAAGCGGCTTAAAATTACCCATCTGACTGACCCAATGGGCCGCAATCATTTGCATGGCCTCTTCCTGGGTTGGAATTTCCCGGAATGTATCGGTGGGCATGCCTGAGGTGTAATAGCTGGCTTGTAACTCTGGCGGCATCATCTCAAAAGGCGGTGCGGGGAAGATGAAATTCAACCCGACGCTAAAGATGATAGAGGCCAGGCTGATAAAGAGATGGTCCACGGTGTACGCGACCACCCGCTTGCCTGGGGATGCATAGGGATTTTTCCGCAGATTCCGTTTACGGGTTGTACGGGCTTCGAGGCTTGCTGATTGAACTGGTGCGGCCGTTTCGGTCATAACAGTGGTCATGCATCCATTGATGCTGGTTTGGTGCCAATCACCCCAGCCGTTAAACGATTAAAAGCAGCATATAATCCGCTGTTGAACAAATAGAAAGCTACCGATGCGTCTTCAAGATTGTCTAGCCCCGGAAACCATCAGCATTAGAAATGTCATGATCCTGTGCCTTGTGGTCTGCGGTTTCGGGCTTGGTGGCCTGCCCCAGATTGCGTCAGCACAAAACCTGGCGGATGGCTTAACCGGCGCGGTGACAACCCAGGGCGATCACACAGCTCCGAGCCTGGTTCAGACGAAACATGCCCTGGCGGCCGGGGCGATGGTGGTTACAGCGCACCCGCTGGCGACCCAGGCTGGGATCGATATCCTGTCCGCTGGCGGGCGTGCTGCCGATGCGGCCGTGGCGATACAAGCGGTGCTGACCCTAGTGGAGCCCCAATCATCAGGGTTTGGTGGCGGTGCCTTTGCCCTGCACTGGTCTGGCGATAGCCTCTTGCTTGATAGCTATGACGGGCGTGAGACGGCCCCGCGTATTGCCGGTGGTGATCTCTTTTTAGACGCCACGGGCCAACCCTTACCTTTCATGCAGGCGGTTATTGGTGGCCGGGCTGTGGGCACGCCCGGCACGCTTCGTCTTTTGGAAAAACTACATCAGGATCATGGGCAGCTTGCCTGGGCTGATTTGTTGCAACCGGCCCGCGATATGGCACGGGAAGGTTTCCGGGTCAGCCCAAGACTGCATCAAAGCATCACAGCGGTGGCGCCTAGCTTGCGGGCTGATCCAGTGGCGGCTGAGTATTTTTTGGACGCCGGATCACGGCCATGGCCCGTGGGGCACCGCTTGCAAAACCCAGCCTATGCCGATTTGCTGGACCTCTTGATGCGTGATGGCGTCACGGCTTTCTATGCCGGTGATATCGCCCAAGCGATTGTTGATAAGGTACGTGATCATCCCACCAATCCTGGGTTTTTGGCGCTGGAGGATTTAAGCCGGTATCAAGCCATCCGCCGGGCTCCGGTTTGTCAGGCGTACCGATCGTATGAAGTCTGTGGTATGGGGCCGCCCAGTTCTGGCGGCCTCACGGTGGCGCAAATTCTAACCATGCTCGAAGGCTTTGATCTCGATCATACGGGGGCTGATGCGAGCCATCGCCGCCACCATCTTTATGCTGAGGCGGCAAAGCGTGCCTATGCTGATCGCGCCCGATATACGGCCGATGGAGATCTGGTGCCGGTGCCACGACAAGCGCTGATGAACCGTGATTATTTGCAGCGGCGCGCGGCGAGTATTGATCCGATGGCGGCCTCGATCGGTCCTGCCCATGCCGGTGATTGGCCCGGCAAACAGCTGATCCAAGCCGTGGGCGGGGACGCCACTCAAAAGGATACGGGAACGACCCATTTTATCGTGGTGGATCACGCTGGTAGTATTGTCTCATATACCGGGAGTATCGAAAGTGCATTTGGGGCTCGCCAGATGGTCCATGGTATTTTGCTGAACAATCAGCTCACGGATTTTTCCTTCCGGCCCACGGCTGATGACGGGACATTGGTGGCTAATCGTGTGCAGCCCGGTAAACGCCCCCGCAGCTCCATGGCCCCCACGATTGTGTTTGATAGCCCGTCGCGGCCTTTACTGGCCTTGGGCTCGCCCGGTGGCAGTCGGATTATCAATTATGTGGCCATGGCGATCATCCATATCCTGGATCAGGGTTTACCGCCCGGTGATGCTTT
>JBCCBF010000235.1:0-4726 GCA_039814445.1 Pseudomonadota bacterium | reverse complement strand
GTGAGATCGGAGACCTCAACACCAATGGCCGCCAGGTCGGTTTGCACCAGCTTGAGGGCTTCACCATCGACCGTGGCCTTGTTCTCCAAGATCTGGTCGAGGGTTTTCGCCCCCAGGGCCTTCCGAAACACGGTCTGCAGCGTCCGGTAGAGGACATCGGCGAAGTCCTTTACCGCACTCACCGCCAACGTGGGATCAGTGACCCGGTAGTTGGCCGCGATGTTGACCCGGATCGTTACCCGGTCCTTGGTCAACAGCTCCTGACCCACAACGTCGAGCGTTTGATGCCGCAAATCGACAAGCTTGGTCTCGATCTGGCGGCCGGATTTCCAGAACCCGTAAACCCCCGGACCGAGTTGCCGGTCGAGCTTACCGTCGATGGTGATAAGGGCAGTTTTACCCTCATCGACCGTGACGGTGAGCATGGCATCGGTGACCGTGCTGCGCTTGAGCCGCTTGGCCAGCTTTGCCTCCACCGCCGGGTCATCGGCGATATCGATCAGCGTGGTTTCCCACGGACCCATATCGGCCCAGACCACCATCTTGGTGTCTGGCTTCAGCACCGTGAAGATCCGGCCGTCCCGTTCGATCACGGCCATCTCGCTCTCACCGGTGGTGAAGACGATCAGCTGTTCGGCGGCCACCTCAGGCCGTTTCTCGAACAAGGCTTGCTCGTACTCGGACAGGAAGATCAGGTCACTGACCTCATACCATTCCAGGACGAGCCGATCCTTGCGGCTTGGCAACCGGTAGGTACCCGGCGTCAAGATTCCGACCACCTCACCCCGGTCTACCTGGATCGCCCGGTACGTCTCATCGACGGTCACCCGGGTTCGGCCGGTCAAGGTCTCAACAACTGTTTCAATCAAAGTGCTCATCATGGTTTTTCTCCTTTTGTCTGGCATGGTTGAAATCAACGCATTGGTTCGATTTCCTCTCTGATTGGTTTGGTTTCACGTAGTGTTGGGGCGGTTGGTTGAACACCGGCTGCTTGGCCCCAACGATGCAGGCAGCGGCGTATTAGAATTCGTTTTGGTCAGGGTGTGCTTGTCACCCTTTGGGCGTGGCCAGTGGTGTCAGACTGGAACCTGGAAACCGGCAACCGCTATAAACCGTGGGGTTTGCATCCGAAGCCCCCAGATGATCTGTGACTGGGCGGCTAACCATCTGCAAAACGGACTGGCCGTAATGGGTTTGGTGAACGCGCCGAGGTCGCGGACGATGAGGTGGAAGGGATACAAGCCCAAACGGGTCGGAGTGGGTCACGCCGCATCGTGGCGTGTGAGACCTTAACAGCCGTGGCTGCTAGTGCGTCTCACCACGTTTGATGAGGGCGACATGCCGATTTCCAGATCGTCAGTGCAAAGGGACCGTTCACCGGTCGTGCTTGGAGCAGGGATCGAACCTGCAACTCTCAGATCCTAAGTCTGATGCTCTACCTATTGAGCTATCCAACCGTGCGTTTGAGGCACGTGATCCTCGATCCGTTGGCAACCGCATCCGGACATGGGCAATGGCATTGCCAAGCCATGCGGGCGAGAATGTTTATAATCTCTATCCATCGATGTCAGCTCCCTTGGTTACGGTGGTCGAGGGCCGCGGTAACTACGTGAAACACGAATTACTGGCAAGCAGAAATTTTGCTGGCCGAAAATCTCTTGTACTTCATGAGATGGAATTCCATATTTATTTTATGGGGTTAAACGAAATAAGAAAATTTTGTGTCGCACGGCTTAACGTGGTCGGACGGGTGGCATCATGAGCCAGAAAAATGGCGCGTCATGGTTATCGATAACCCTCATGGTGCTGGCGGTTATGGCCTTCACCAAGCATTTATCGACGGCTGATATTCCAGGCATTGGCGATGGGTATTTGGATCTAGGCCGCGACGATCACCAGGCAGATAACCAGTCACCGACCACCCAACCTAATCAGTCGCCCATCTCGACCGATGAGAAGCCATCAAAACCAGATCAAGTGGTTCCGGTGCTGCCAACCCCAGAGCCAGCACCCATAACAACAACGCGGCAATGGCAGGCGCCCCCCGATAAGCTTTGGGTGCGGCAGGACCGCGACGATTGCTTAGCCCCCGGCGAATTTCCATCGAGTAATCAGGAGCTTGCCCTATCAAGTCTGATGGATCTGGTTGGCCAAACCCCTCTGGGCCGTTTGCTATTGGCAGATTTGGCGGATTTCAGCGTCGTCGTGTGTTTCGAGACGCCGGACCAGCCTTTGGATAGCGGGGGCTTATACAAGCCATTATACCGAGCAGCCTTAATCGATAAATCCATGAATACGCTCCGCCGCACCCAAGTATTGGTCCATGAATTGCGCCACGCTTGGCAGCACAAGCATGGCTATTTGGCGGGTGGTCTTGGTCTGCAGGATGAATTAACCAGCACATTTTTGATCGAGGCCGATGCCAATGCTTTTGCTATGGCGGTCATGTGGCAACTCCATCAGCCTAGAGGCGTGCAGGCCTGGCATAAGGCCAAGGAAACGATATTGGATCCAACCCTTGCTGATGCGTTTGAACGGGAAATTCGCATAGGGATCAGTGATCCGACCCTGGCCATTGCTAATTTGCGCCAGGCCATGCGCGCGGCGTTTATCGCCTGGCTCAAGGTGGAGGGAGACCTTGAGTACTACGTGAATCATGTAGCGTCCTATGTCCAGTCGGGACCAACCCTGGGTGTTCGTAGTTTAGACCGCGCTCTCCCACCTTTAACAATGATTGGCCGCTTTCCAGGCCAACACCCCCAGGACCCTGGCACCTATGTCCAACCGGTTGATATCGAACGGGTCAAACAGGTCAGTCACGAGCGTATTGCTGATTTGCGTAAACTCGTGCATGGCGGGCGACTTATCGCTGTGAGTTTCTAGAAATTATCGTGAGCTAACTCTCAGCTTTTCATTTCTTGCAAATTAGCCCGATAAGCAAAAACCCCCTTGCCGGAAAGCGAAAGCACTGGCAGCCTGAAAAGACGTCAGCGGTGCTGACTGTTTTTGACAAACTCGAACGCAACCAATTGCAGAAACTGAAGAGGAGGGTGTTCATGCATAAGACAGTAACACTCACAAAGCCCCGATTTGGGCTCTCCACCGGTTTCGGTTCCGTACCATCCTCCGCGATTGAATATCGCCTTTGACGATGGCTACGACCCGACCCGAGTGGCAACACGACCAACCGGGTCTGGCAAGACTCCAACCACGATCACCAGGTATGCCGTCAAGATACCGATGATCCGTTAGAGTTACGGTATAAGCGTTCGGCCTCAAGCCGAAATTGCAAACATAATCAGGGTATTAGTGGCGTATTCCTGCGCCTGCTGACTGCCCTGTTATGGTCGCAAAATTGCTCCTACCAGATCCATTCCCGGCCATGGCATTGCCCGCTTTTTGCGGTCAAACAATGTTGTGGAACAGGTCGCGCCCGTGATCCGCCCGGACCCGCTGTGGTCCAGCGTGATGGCTGGTGATCGCCCGTGATTGATTGTCCACCACCCCGATGATGGCCCGCGAACCCGGGTTCGGGGCGGACGATGACTCACGACTATCAATAACCTTGACGACATAGTGAATGGAGTACGGCCAGCGGGTATGGTGACACCCCTATCCCTGGCCGTTTGAAAACAATGAATGAGGTAAATCAAACTCTAGATAGTGAGGATGACCAAGACCGCGATGACCATCGTGCTCACGGTCAACAACAGCAACAACAAACCGGTCGTCAGCTAGTACCAGAGGATCGTCATCGGAGCGGACAGCATGGAGCGGCCGAGCTCTATGCCAAAACCTGGGCGTTTTCTTGGCACTATTGGCGGCAACACCCGGGCCTCGTCCTGGGCGTGCTGGGCTTATCCTTTGTGATGACCGCAGCGGACATTCTGGCCCCCTGGGTAGCGGGCTGGATTGTGGATGCGGTCACGGTGGAACGCAGTGTTGAGACAGCTATGTGGGCGGTCGCCGCCTATGTGGGCTTAATGATGGTGTTCAACCTGTCCAAGCACACCACAGAACAGCTATGGATCCGGCTGGCCCCCAAATGTATGGAGCAAATCGTCAATGATGCGTTCCAGCGGGTCCAACGGTTCTCCGCCGACTGGCATGCCAACAGCTTCTCTGGGGCTGTGGTGCGCAAGATTACCCGCGGTAAGTGGGGTTTCGACCTCTATGGCGATACCCTGCTGTGGGGTGTCTATCCCGCTGCGATGATCTTGGTCGGGTGTACCTTGATGCTGCTCAGCCAATGGTGGCAAGTGGGGCTCTATGTGGGCGTCATGGGCACGATCTATGTGACGGTGAGCATCTTGCTTGCCACCCGCTGGATCGGGCCTGCCAACCAAAAGCAGGTGGCGCAAGACAGCAAGATCAGTGGCCTGTTGGCCGATGCTCTGGGCTGTAATGCGGTGGTGAAAGCCTTCGGGTCGGAGGACCGGGAGCAGCGCCGCATCGCCAAGGCCGTGAGGCTGTGGCACTTGCGCGCTCGGCGCAGCTGGGGCCGGGCCGTGGGCTCGGGTGGCTTTCAAGGCATCATGGTGATTTGCATGATGTCCGGGGCCCTGAGCTTGGCGATCTGGCTGTGGCATACGGGGGCGGCCTCCACCGGTGATGTGGTGGTGATTATGTCGACCATCCATGTGGTCAACGCCTATCTGCGGTTTGTCGGTCAACACGCCGAACATCTGCAGAAGTCGGTGAACGAGATGGAAGACGTGATCGCCTT
>JBCCBF010000418.1:0-1877 GCA_039814445.1 Pseudomonadota bacterium | reverse complement strand
GCCCTGGCCGAGGCGCGCCGGGTGCTTAAGCCCGGTGGCAAATTCTATTGCCTGGAATTTAGCGAAGTGCGCGCGCCCGGCTTGCGTCAGCTTTATGATCTTTACTCCTTCAACCTGATCCCACGCTTTGGCCAGCTGGTGGCTAAGGACCGGGATAGTTACCAATATTTGGTGGAGAGCATTCGCCAATTCCCCAATCAAAAAGCGTTGGTGGAGCGCATGCAAAACGCTGGGTTTAAGCGTTGCCGGTATGAAAACCTAACCGGCGGTGTCGCCGCCATCCATCAGGGCTGGCGCCTTTGACGCGACCATGACCGGCGCGATCGCTATGGGCCAGAAGATGCGATGGAAACGCGAAGCACAGATAAAAGCGGACACAAAAAAAGGCAGCGAAACCGCTGCCTTTTAATCTCATCAAATTGCTAGGTTTCCCATGCTAGGGGCCTAGTGGTGTCTTTTTCTTGAATGCTGTAGTGGCCCCGGCCGCATCACAAAAAGCTTCTATACCGTCGCGCAGCAGCCTGAATGCTTTCACATCAACAGCGTCCACCACCGCGTTCACTTCAGCCCCGTCTTGGGCCGTGCCGCCGCTCAAGCTATTCGCGTCGCCAGCAAGACCGACCAAATCGCGTGATAACCCTTGGCTCATGATGACCCTCTTTTTTCGAGGCAGTTACCTTCATAAGGCAGCTACCTTCACAGGAATAAGACGCAGTTACAGCATTTATTGAGATCTAAACTACATCAGCGGCGCGTTGTCGAAAAGTGAAAATTCCGTGTCACTAAGCGCGCCACCCTATAGTAGTTTATAAAAACAGGGCCAACATGGCGCTGGCTGACACCGCGAACGAGGCTAGCCAATGGCTGAGCGTGAACCACCCCAGAACACCCAGATCGGGCCACAGAATGATAAGCAGATAGGCCAGGAATCCCTGGCAGGCTATCGGATCCTGCTTGTCATTGCCGGTGGGATTGCGGCTTATAAATCGCTCGATCTTATTCGGCGGCTGCGCGAACGCGGCGCGCACTTACGCTGTGTGTTGACCCAAGGCGGTGCCCAGTTCATCACCCCCTTATCGGTCGCCTCGTTATCCGAGGCACCGGTTTATACCGATCTTTGGTCGCTCAAGGATGAGACCGAAATGGGGCATATTCGCCTGTCTCGTGAGGCCGATTTGATCATCATCGCCCCTGCTAGCGCCAATATCATCGCCCAGATGGCCCAAGGGCTGGCGACCGATCTGGCGACCACCACCCTGTTGGCGGCCGATAAACCAATCTTGATCGCCCCGGCCATGAACCAAATGATGTGGGGCCACCCGGCAACGCAAGCGAATGTGACAACCCTGGCAAAACGAGGGGTGCACCAAGTGGGGCCAGGGGCCGGTGATATGGCCTGTGGGGAGACCGGATCTGGGCGCATGGCTGAACCCTTGGAGATCGTCGCGGCCGCCCTGGATGTGGTGCGTGGATCGGGTCCCTTGCGCGGCAAGCGTGCGTTGATCACCACGGGCCCCACGGTGGAACCCCTGGACCCCGTGCGGTTCATATCGAACCGATCATCGGGCAAGCAAGGCCAAGCCATCGCCGCCGCCCTGGCGCGTGCTGGGGCGGAGACCACCATGATATCAGGCCCCACAAACCTGCCACCGCCCCCCGGGGTAACGCCTGTGTTTGTGGAGACCGCCGAGCAAATGCTCGCCGCGAGCCTTGAGGCTTTGCCCGTGGATATGGCGATTTGTGCCGCCGCGGTGTCCGATTGGCGCGCCGCCGCCACGCCCGACCATAAGATTAAAAAAGTGTGTTTTGACCTGTTCCATCCCTATCAAATGTTCGATCGTCGAAACCTTCCACCTCCACCGTGAAGTAAATTTTTC
>JBCCBF010000089.1:0-9003 GCA_039814445.1 Pseudomonadota bacterium | reverse complement strand
GCCATGGTGCCGCCCAATCCATGGCCTATGCGGTGACCGTGGCGGGCGTTCTGCAGCTGGGGTTTTTGATCCTGTTTGCCCTGCGCGCTAAGATGTTGCCGGGTTTGGTGCGGCCACGGCTGGGGCCCGATATGCGCCAGTTGTTAAAACTCATGGGGCCGGGGGTGATCGGTGGTGGGGTGATGCAAATCAACCTGATGATCGACACCATCCTCGCCTCATTACTAGCATCAGGGGCGATTAGCTGGTTGTTCTATGCTGACCGCTTGTACCAATTGCCCTTGGGCGTCATTGGTATTGCGATTGGCACGGCCTTGCTGCCCGGCTTGTCGAAAGCGATGAGCGCTGGACGCCAGGAGGACGCCACGCGCCTGCTTTCTCGCGCCTTAGAATTTGGCCTCTTGCTGGCCTTGCCCGCTGCCCTGGGTCTCGCCATCGCATCAGGCCCGATCATCGGTGCGTTGTTTCAATACGGCCAGTTTGATGCCGATGACACAGCCCAGACCGCCATGGCGTTGAGCGCTTATGCCATTGGTATTCCCGCCTATGTGGGGGTGAAGGTCATGAACGCGGCTTATTTCGCCCGGCAAGATACCCTGAGCCCCGTCAAAATCGCGGTGATTTGCACCGTGATCAATACCATCGGCAGCTTGATTCTGATCCAGTTTATGGGTCATGCGGGCATTGCGCTCGCCACCGGCATCACGGCTTGGCTTAACATGACCTTGCTCGCGCGCGGGTTGCGCAAGGCGGGGCATTTCACGCTCGATGACCGGTTCAAACAGCGGTTTCCGAAGATCGTGATCGCTGGGTTGATCATGGCGTTGGTCTTGGTGGGCGCCGTTTTTACGGCGGGGCCTCACGGTGCTGATCTGAATGTTGCCGCCAATGCCGTAAGCCGGATTGGTTGGATGCTTGGTTTGATCGCCCTGGGTGTTTTGGCCTATGGCGCATCAGCCCTGCTGATCGGTGCGGGTCACTGGCGTGAGATCACCGCCGGCTTGCGCAAACCCCCGGCATCCCCAAGCGCCTAGCCCATCGCGCTTGACCAACACCGCGGTGATGTCGATAACACCGTCTCACCCTCTGTTCTTTTCCTGATCACAAAGCCTGTCACCCATGTCCGAGAACCCCCGCCGCATCCTTTCTGGCATGCAGCCCACCAACCGCCTGCACTTGGGTAACTATCTGGGTGCCCTGCGGAATTGGGTCGCGTTGCAGCGGGATTATGACAGCCTGTTTTGCATTGTTGACTTGCACGCGATCACCGTGCCCCAAGACCCTGATGAGCTGCGCCAGAATATCCGTGAGCTGACGGCCGCTTATATCGCCGCGGGCATTGACCCCGAGGCGTGCAAAATCTTTCAACAAAGCCGGGTGGCCGCCCATTCGGAGCTGTCCTGGTTGTTCTCCACCATGACGCCCATGGGCTGGTTGAACCGGATGACCCAGTTCAAGGAAAAGGCCGGCAAGAAACGCGATGTGGCACCGCTAGGGCTCTATGCCTACCCGGTCCTCATGGCCGCTGATATCCTAATTTATAAAGCGACCCACGTGCCGGTAGGTGAGGACCAAAAGCAGCATTTAGAGCTGACCCGTGAGATCGCCACCAGCTTTAATCACCGGTATGGCGTCGAGCATTTCCCGCTGCCTGAGCCGCAGATCTTGGGCGAGGCCACCCGGGTCATGTCGTTGCGAGATGGGACCTCAAAGATGAGCAAATCGGACCAATCCGATTACAGCCGCATTAACCTGACCGACACGCCTGACGATATCGCGCTCAAGTTCCGCAAGGCCAAGACCGACCCCGATGCGTTGCCAAGCGAGGCCGATGGCTTAGAAGGCCGGCCCGAGGCGCAAAATTTGATCACCATTTATGGTGCTCTGGCCGAGGTGGATAAGCAGGCTGTGCTCGATGAGTTTGGCGGTGGCCAGTTCTCGGCCCTGAAAACTGCCCTGGCCGATTTGGCGGTGGCCAAGCTGGGGCCGATCACCGGGCGGATGAATGAGTTGTTGGGTGATATGGCCCAGATTGATGCGATCCTGGACCGCGGGGCGGAAAAGGCTAATGATCTGGCCGCCCCCATCCTGGCTGAAACACAAAAACTCATGGGTTTACGCTAATGGTGCTGGCACGGGTCTATCGACAAATGGTGATCGCAAGCCTTGGGCTTTTCCTGGTCACAGCCTGTGGCAACACCATCCATGATGAGGGGGTCGCCCGGTTGATCCCAGCGATTGAGCAAACGGGCTCGAACCGTATTGGGTTTGCCGAAGATCGCCGGTTTGAAGTCGACATGCCCGATGGCAGCCGGATTAAGCCTGTGCCTTTGATTGAACCCGGTGCGGTGCCAATCCGTAGGGCCCCGGGTAGCCGGGTATATCTGGCCGGGTCCGCCGATGGTGAAGCACCGGTTGTCATTGATGATTTCCTGATCATTGAAATTGAAGAGCCGGAGCGGCCCAGCGGGGTTCGCCAGTTTGTGGCCGGTGATATTGGACCCGTTCGGCGTCAGGGCATCCCCGTGGATAATATCGCGCCGGTTATGCCCTTGCCGCCCCAGGCCCTCGATTTGACGCCGTATATTCCTGCCTGCATCACCCGGATGGTCGGGGCGGTGCCCATGGATCTCGGCACCATTGCTGAAACCAGCCATGTCTATGTGATTGTCGATTACCCGCCCCAGGATTGGGCCAAACAAAGCTGTGCAGGTGAATGATGCGACGGATGCTGGTCGGTTTTTGTGCGTTGTTGGTCCTCGCCGCCTGTGCTGAGTTGCAAGAGCTTGGCTTGGATGCGCCGGCCATCAACATGCCCGACCTTTCCGGGGCGTTGGATGTGTTTGACCCGCCATCGCGGGATGCTGTTGCCTTGCTGTCAGCCGTGCCGCGCCAGCCAATTCAAGCGTTCCGTGCACGCCCGCATTTGGGTGTGGAGGTACAGACCCAAGGCTATAGCCGTCGGCCTTTCTTCCTGAGCCCGCCAGCCCAGGTGCAGTTCACCATTGATCAATGCCAGACCGCCTATTTGGCCGGGTCGCCCCGGGGTGAAACCGCAATCAGCTTGAATAATTTTTTGCTGTTGGAGCTGAAACAGGATGAGCGACGGCAATTGATCGCGGTGGGCGATGTGGAGCCGTTACGCTATCGGGGTCAACCGGTGACCCTGTTGGGGCCAAAGCGCCGTACGATTGCCGCAGGTTCCGTGCGGTTGGAGCGCATCTTAGCCACCGGCGTGCCCACCCAGTTAACTATAACTGCGCTTGCCAATGGCGATAATGGGGCGGTGAGTGATGTGTTTTTGATCATTGAGGATGTGGGGCGCTTGGAAACCGACGAGGCCGGCATCAACCGTTGCCGCCCGTTTGAGCGCCCGGCCCCTCCCACGTCACAACCATCGGGTTCTCAGCCGACCGCGGGGGCCAGCTCGGGGGCCACCTCAGGGGCAAGTTCGGGGCCATCTTCTAGCCCGATGACCCGGCCAGAATTCCAGCCACAAACCACCGCCTCTTAAAGCGCTTCCCCGCGCACCACCCGGGGCAGGCTGCCCACGCTACCCATGGCATGGCGCATGAAGAATTTCTTGAGGGGTGGCAAGCGTTCTACCGCCGCCAGGCCCAGTTGCCGTAAACGTTTTACCGGCACCACATCATTGGAAAACAAGCGGTTTAGGCCATCGGTCACCATTAACAGGGTCACATTATCCTGGCGCCGCCACCGCTGATAGGTGAGCAATAGGTTCGGGCTACCGATATCGAGACCCAGGCGTTTTGCGTCGACCACCAGCTCGGCGAGGGCTGCGATGTCACGCATGCCCAGGTTTAGCCCCTGGCCGGCGATGGGATGGATCGCGTGGGCCGCCTCGGCGACCAGGGCGGTGCGGGGTGCGATATAGGCTTTGGCGTGGATGACACTGAGCGGGTAGCTGAACCGGTTGCCATACAGGCTGACCTCGCCCAAATAATCACCAAATTGAGCCTGTAGTTCAGCGTTAAACCCATTATCATCGAGCGCCAGAATTGGAGCGGCATCATCCCCGTGCTTGGTCCACACCACCGAGGATCGATGACGCCCATCATCGGTGTTTGGCAAGGGCAGGACGGCAAACGGCCCGGCGGGCATGAAATGCTCCAACGCCCAATTATGGTGTGGCTTGCTGTGGGTGACGTTACACACAATGGCGGTTTGGTTGTATTGCCATTGATCAAGACCAATCCCCGCCCAATCCCTGGTCGGTGATCGCCGACCATCGGCGCCGACTAAAAGCGGTGCGGTGATCGTCTGACCGGTATCAAGCGTCACGGTAACGCCTGCTGTATCCCGTGTGTAGTCCACCACCCCAGCTGGTGCCATATACGTGGCGTGGGTCAAGGCGTTGATCCTGGCCATCATGTGATGGCGCATATGCAAATTATCGACAATATGGCCAAACGGCTGATCGCCCACATCGCGGCTATCGAAATTCAGGAATACCGGGGACACATCATCGGTGATTTTGATGTCGAGGATCGGTTCAGCATGGCCATGGGTGGTGACGATGTCCCAGACACCAGCGGCTTCAAGCACCCGACGGCTGGCCAATGAAATCGCGGTGGTACGGCCATCATAGTGCCGCTCGGTCATGGCCGGTACGCTCTGACGGTCGACACAAATACAATCAACCCCGGCGGTGCCCAGTAACGAGCCCAGGGTCATACCGGCCAGGCCGCCGCCCACAATAATCACATCGGTCGTCAGTGCGTGGTCAGCCGTGGCCGCTGGCCCTGGCTTCTGGGCGGCTTGTTTCGCCGTCTGTTTTCTTGCCCGTGGGGTTTTAGTTTGGGCCATCCCAATCGTCCTCTGGTGTCGCCATTACTATCTGACATATGGGCTACATAGCCCGGATGGAACAGCAGGGGAAGTGTCGCAGGCCCTCCCTGTCACCCATGCTTGCACTCGTTATCCCGAGGATTTCACCGGTTACTAAATGCTTAATTATTAGCCGCCGCCTAAGCTTTGCATGCCTATAATGCCTAAAAAAGCGCCACAACTGCCATGCTGCCATTCAGCATCCTTCTGATTTTTGTGTTTTAAAACAGTCGCTTACAAAATTTATGCCGCGCTGCACAAAACCGGCATGTATCTTGTAGTAATCCGACCGGAAAAATAACCCTCGCGGTCTCCGGGCGTGGTGATCACACGCCAGGTTGGGGAACGCGGTAGCCAGTGGGAGATTATGAGAGATGAAGCTGATTTACGCGATCATCAAACCTTTCAAGCTCGATGATGTGCGCGAGGCGTTGACCGCTCTGGGCGTGGAAGGTTTGACCGTCAGTGAGGTGAAGGGTTTTGGCCGTCAAAAGGGCCAAACCGAGATTTACCGTGGGGCTGAGTATTCCGTGAGCTTCTTACCCAAAGTGAAGCTTGAGATTGTTGTCTCAGATGATTTGGTCGACCAAGCGGTCGAAGCCATTCAAAAGGCGGCGAATACCGGTCGTATCGGTGACGGGACTAATCTCGTCTAGCGTGCCAGTTTGCAGATAGGTCGTAGGACAAACTTCTAAGCACTGACCTCTAGCAGCGACGTCCTTGAGTAGTTCTGGGTAGTGCAGAGGAATTTGGATACCGTGACCGATGCGCTTGAGGTAGGGCAGTAGCTCTGGGTAGCAGCCGTCTTTGGTCTCATAGAGATGGCCAGTCGTGTTTAGCCCCAAGTTTTGAGCGTGGCTATACAGACGCTTAATTTCCTCTAGGTTGTAGGCCGCATCTCCTCCGGCTATGTCTACCCCGCAGACGTACTCGGGATATTGCGCAGCTAGCTCTACGGTCGCCCGGTTGATCTCATAGGGCAGTCTAGAGTGCATGCAAAGAATCTGCTTGGTGACGACAGGATATTCGCTCTGCTGACTCGCTCTGCCGACGACCTCAATCACCTCAGCCATTTCGTCAATTCTTTCAACGTGGCTTAGCTGGTCGGATGTGCGATAGAACGGCGTGTAGCGTAGCTCTAGATAGGCCAAGTTCTCGAATATATAAGCGCCGCGAATCAGTCGATAGATGAAATAGGGCAGGGCTGCTTTGGTCTGTACGCTTTCAACTAGCGTATGCAGCTTGAGATATTCTTCGAGTGTGTCTTTGGGCTGGGTGTAGAACAGCTCAAAGTCGCCGTAGCTATCGAACTGGTCTGAAAGATCGGGGCGATTGCGCTCGAAGTAGCGCCATAGCACTCTAGGCACTACGGATCCGCCCAAATGTCGGTGAAGCTCTGCGTATAAACTCATGGGAAGTAATCCTCAAAGGGTAATGCGATGTTGTTGTGGCTTGGGGTGAAAGGCTCAACTGCGTAGCCGAGAGTAGCTTGAGGGCCAGCATTTGCGCCGATGTTCGGCTAACCTTTGGCCGATATTCGATAACTGCTTAGTGGGGGGAGTCTAGCTGGATTGGCCAACCTAGCTAGATTGGCTAACCTAGCTAGATCGAGTCAGATGAGTTCCATACCCGGCTAGCTTTTTTTGAGCTAGCTTACTCGGCTAGCCTTTTGTGAAGCTCAAATCAATAAATCTAGTTAGAAGTTGGAAAAACTTATTAGTTTCTTGTAACGCATTACTGCGTGTTTAGTGTAGAGGGTACGACGATCTTGATGAAATGTTCTTTCCTCGCACAAGGCGTGATGCTAGCTGATGCCAACTTTCGTTGTTGACACTTCACTCAAAGCCTGGCGATAATTATTGTTTGGTTAACTCTAGCAACGTATTTCTCTTGGCTAACGTTATTGTTATTGGCGCTCAGTGGGGCGATGAAGGTAAAGGCAAAATTACCGATCTGCTAAGTAAATCTGCGGATGTAGTTGTGCGCTATCAGGGCGGCGTCAATGCTGGCCATACTGTTGTTGTTGAGGATCAAACCTTTAAGCTGCATCTGATTCCATCGGGCATTCTCTACCCCGACACCGAATGCATCATTGGCAATGGCACGGTGATTGATCCCAGAGAGCTAATCGCAGAATTAGACAAGGTAGAGGCGCTGAACGTTTCCTCTGAGAATCTATTTATTTCTCAGAGCGCGCATGTAACGATGCCCTACCATCGCCTGATCGATCAGGCGGCAGAAGAGCAGCGCGGTAGCAAGAAGATCGGCACGACGAAGCGTGGAATTGGTCCGACCTACGCGGACAAGTCTGAGCGCACGGGCATTCGGATGATTGATCTAATGGATGCGGATGGCTTTGCTGAACAGCTGAAGTGGACAATCGATGCTAAAAACATTGTGCTAGAGAAGCTCTATGGTTTGGATCCGTTGAACGTAGAGGACGTACTGGAGGAGTATCTGGGGTATGCGGATCGGTTGCGATCGCACATCACCGACAGCTCACTCAAGATCTACAACGCCGCTCAGAAAAAGAAAAACATCCTCTTTGAAGGTGCACAGGGAACGCTACTGGACCTTGACCACGGCACTTACCCTTACGTCACCTCGTCTAATCCCGTCGCTGGCGGAGCCTGCATCGGCTCTGGCGTTGGCCCCACTGCAATTGATCGCGTCATCGGCGTCGCCAAAGCCTACACCACTCGCGTCGGCGAAGGCCCCTTCCCCACTGAGCTAGACGACGAAGTCGGCAATATGATCTGCGAAGTTGGTGCGGAATTTGGCACTACCACTGGTCGCCGCCGCCGCTGCGGCTGGTTCGATGGCATCGTCGGTCGCTACGCTGTGCGCATCAATGGACTAGACTGCCTAGCTGTGACCAAGCTCGACGTGCTCGACGGCCTAGAAGAAATCAAAGTCTGCGTCGCCTACGAGCTAGACGGCAAACGTTGCACCGACTTACCAAGTAACGCGCAGCAGTTCGCCCGCTGCCAGCCCATCTACGAGACCTTGCCTGGCTGGAAGCAGTCCACCGAACACTGCCGCAGCCTAGAAGACCTACCAAAAGCCGCACTGGACTATCTCGAATTCCTGGCCAAGCTAGTCGAAGCGCCAATTGCGATCGTGTCGTTGGGTGCGAGCCGCGACCAGACCATTATTGTCGAAGACCCGATCCACGGACCGAAACGAGCACTGCTCGAAGAGCACACCAGCGCTTTTGGAAAAGTTGCTTGAGGATCAGGTTCGCTGGCGCAGAAGGCTTTCTCTTTTGGGCATACGCTTTCAGAGAGAGCGCTACAATCGTCGCATACTGCACAGTACACAGTAAATCTCATGCAAACTACTTATCGTCTCAATGCTAGCGATCTAGACGAGAACTTCCTAAAAGTGCTGAAAGTAACCTTTCAAGGCCGAGAGATTGAGATAGTGGTATACGACGTTGCGGACGAAACAGAATACTTAATGGGCTCTGAGGCTAACCGAGAACGGCTTTTGGCGGCAAAGGAAAACGTTGAGAACAGGCGCAATCTAGTAGAGGTCTCACTGGAGTCACTCGAATGAGTCGGCGGATAGTTTTTGAAGCGTCAGCTTTTGAAGACTTGAATTACTGGTTGTTGGTCGCATAGGAGACATTCATTTCTTGAGCAATTGCTAGCAGTCTTTTATCGCGTGTCCATAGCTTTGAATCTTTGTGGACCAAGGTAGATGCAAGTAGATGCATGTCGATATAACCGATTCCTCTTCCCATCAGCGAATGGTTTTCTATCAGCAGCAGCACTTCTTCTTCACTAGCGACTGAAATTAGCGGCAGGTTACGAAGCAGGCTTAGAATTTCCTGACGATTCTGAATATTGCCGCAAGCAAGCTCTCCAATGACGAATGGATGAAGCAGCACCTGTTCTTGTATGAGCAGATCTGCCAGAGCTGGAACGCTTGTACGAAGATGGTCTACCCAAATGGAAGTATCGGCAAGAATCATCAGGAATCGAGTCGGCGTCTTGGAATAGCACGTAATCCTTTCTCAGTTCCGCCAAGTGCAGCTAAGCGTTTTGCGCTCTCTCTTTCTATCAACGCGATTAGCCCTGCTTTTACTAAGGCCGTTTTCTCAGCTAGACCTGTGACGCGACGAGCTTCTGCCAGCAGATCATCATCGATATT
>JBCCBF010000115.1:0-7912 GCA_039814445.1 Pseudomonadota bacterium | reverse complement strand
GTCCACGTCTCTGAGATGTCCTGGACTAAGAAAAACGTCCATCCCGGCAAAATCGTGTCCACCAGTGAGGAAGTCGAAGTGGCAATCCTCGATGTGGATCCGAACAAGCGTCGGATCTCCTTGGGTCTCAAGCAAACCATGGACAACCCATGGGACAGCTTCTCCGCTACTTACCAGGCGGGTGCCGAGATCGATGGCGATGTCCGCAACATCACCGAGTTCGGCCTGTTCGTGGGTCTGCCAGGCGATATCGAAGGCATGGTTCACATCTCCGACCTCGATTGGGAGCGTTCGGGCGAAGAGGCCATCAAGGACTACAACAAGGGCGATGCCATCAAGGTCAAAGTCCTGGAAGTCGACACTGAGAAAGAGCGTATCTCTCTCGGCGTGAAGCAACTCTCTGACGATCCGTTTGAAGGGGCTGCTGGTTCCGTGCGTAAGGGTGAAGTTGTCACCTGCACCGTAACCAAGCTCGAAGATAACGGCGTGGAAGTGGAAATCTCTGAAGGCGTCACCGGCTTTATCCGTAAGGGTGAGCTGTCCCGTGACCGGTCAGAGCAACGTCCAGACCGCTTCGCTGTCGGCGAAAAAGTCGACGCTTTGGTCACCAATGTGGATCGCAGCGGCCGCAAGATTGGCCTGTCGATCAAGCAGCGCGAAGTGGCCGAAGAGAAGAAAGCCATGGCGGAATTCGGTTCCACCGACAGCGGTGCGTCCTTGGGCGACATCCTGGGTGCGGCCATGAAGAAAGCCGAAGGTGGCGAGGAAGCCGACGAGAAGTCGGAAGATTAATCCTCCCATCGAAACCGATAGAAAAATGCCGGCGCTTTGACGATTTTTAAAAGCGCCGGTATTTTCGGTTTAAAAACCTTTCAAATCCTGCGCGTTGATTCCTTGACGTTGTGGGTCATGCTTTGGCACTCTGCTAAATGTATGATTTCGATCAAAAATTTTCTGTAAGTTGCGGTGTGCTGCCACAAAGCTGGGGCATAACCGGGAATGCAGGTGAAAAAAGCGGGTGTGACGGCTCGCCATGGCGTGCAAAACATGGCTGGGCTAACACTAACCGTTGTTTTCGGAGGTATGATTTTTAAATGACCAAATCCGAACTTATTCTGCGATTGGCAGAACAAAACCCCCATCTTTATCAACGTGATGTCGAACGCCTCGTTGCCTGTGTGTTCGAAGAGATCACCTCCGCTTTGGCCCGGGGCGACCGGGTTGAGTTGCGTGGTTTTGGTGCGTTCTCCGTCAAGCACCGCGACGCCCGTGTGGGCCGCAACCCGCGCACCGGTGATAGCGTGCAAGTGGATGCGAAATCTGTGCCCTTCTTTAAGACGGGCAAACAGTTGCGTGAGCGTCTGAACGATTAAGTATTATTGACTATACACCCGTAACTAGGCTGCTTGTTCCATGCTGCGTTTGATCACCGTGCCATTGGTCGCTGTTTTCAGCCTCGTGCTGCTGTCCTTTGCCCTCAGCAACCGGGATGTGGCCAGCTTTGCCTTGTTCCCCTTGCCGGGTGCGCTGGCCTTGCCGTTATTTCTCCCAGTGATGCTCGCAGCTCTATTTGGTGCCTTTATCGGGTGCTTTGCCACCTGGCGAAACAGCGCCAAATATCGCAAGGCTGCCAAGGACAATCAGAAATTAGCCGAGCAATTGGACAAGCAAGTCGCCCAGCTGCGCCAGGAATTAGCAACCCGGCCACCGCCGCCTGCGGGTCAGGCCGTGTTAAGCCCACCCAACCCGTTGATCGCCCCGGCCACGCCCACCAGCGATCAGCCAGCCAACACCTCGATCAATGAGGCCGGCCAAAGCAGCGCTGGTAACCCAGCCGGCAGTAAAGCTGTTGGTGCGCCCTGATCGGCCCTCGATCCGATTGAACAGCCTGGCGGGGTATCCGCCATGCGTATAATAAGCGCGGCCGAGGTTGATGCCGCCCTCGATTATAAACACCTCATCGAGCGTCTGCGCCAGGCCTTTCGCAGCGGTGCTGAGGTACCGGTCCGCCATCATCACGAAATCCCAACCCTCGGTGACAAGCCTGGCAATCTATTGATCATGCCCGCCTGGCAGCAGGGGCGTCATTTGGGCATCAAGCTGGTGACGGTTTTTCCCGATAATCAGGCTCAAAGCCTGCCAGCCGTGATCGGCAGTTATATGCTGCTCGATGCCAAAACCGGTAAACCCAAAGCACTCATTGATGGGTCGGTGCTGACCGTGCGCCGGACGGCGTGCGCTTCTGCGTTGGCATCGAGTTATCTGTCGCGGTCTGATGCCCAACGGCTCTTGATGGTGGGGACGGGTGCTTTAGCCCCCCATTTGATCTTGGCCCATGCCGCGGTGCGCCCGATCCGCGACGTGTTGATCTGGGGCCGTGATCAAGCCAAGGCTGAAAAACTGGCGAAAAACCTTGCCCGCTTCACCAATCGGCGGTTGACCATTAATGCGACGGTCGAGCTGGAAGCCGCCGTTCAAGGGGCGGATATCATCTCTTGTGCCACCATGGCGACCGATCCTTTAGTGTTTGGTGAGTGGCTGGAGCCTGGCACCCATCTGGATCTGGTGGGGGCGTTTCGGCCGGATATGCGTGAGGCTGATGAGGCCACGTTTAAACGTGGTCTGGTGTTTGTGGATACCCGTGATGGGGCGTTGGCCGAAGCTGGCGATGTGATCCAAGCGATTGAACGGGGGGCCATGACAGCGCAAGACATCGTGGGTGATTTGTTCGGTTTAACCCGCGGTGAATCAAGCGCCCGTTGGCGGTATAATGATATCACCGTGTTCAAGTCAGTCGGCACGGCACTCGAGGATTTGGCGGCCGCTGAATTGGCCTTTGAGCGGGCTTAATGTGGCGATAGGGCTAAGCGGGCGCCTGATCGCGTAAAGATGGAAGGAAGTTGCACCATGTCAGGGGTTGAACAGCCACCACATATCGCGGTTGTTGGGGCTGGTATCATGGGGTTGTCCACGGCCTGGGCCTTGCACCGGGAGGGGGTGCGTGTCTCGGTTTTCGAACAAGGCCCGATCCCCAACCCCAAAGGCAGTTCGGTGGATGAAAGCCGTTTGATCCGTCACCCTTATGGCGATCAGCCTGGCTATACCGCCATGGTCGATCAGGCGTTTGCCGCCTGGGGGCGGTTGTTTGACGATTTGAAGGCGGTGACGGCTGGTGAGCCACTTTACCATGAGACCGGTACCCTGGTGATGGACACCGGCGGCGTGGATGGCCGCGCGATACCCGCCCAGGCAAAAGCTGGTCAGGAAAGCCAATGGATACCCGGATCGCGCCGGTGCTTACAGGCGCTGGCGCTTGATTACCAGGATTTGGATGGCGCGGGTTGTGCAGCCTTGGTCCCGGGCTTGCGCGATGACATTGTGCTCGATGCTTTTCACCTGACCACGGGCGGTGTGTTACGGGCCGGGCGGATTGTCGAGGTGACAGCCGATTACCTATCACGCCGCGGTGTGCAGACTCACGCGAACCGGCCGGTCAAGCATGTGGACACTGACCGTGCCCAGCTGGACTTTGGCGCTGGCATGGTTGAGCAGTTCGATCAGGTGGTTGTGGCTGCCGGTCCTTGGGTATCGAGCTTGCTGCCAACCATGGCCGATCGCGTCACGCCATCACGGCAGATGGTGGTGTATATGGATTTACCCGAGGATGGCCCGTGGGGCGATCTGCGCCAAGCCTGGACCCAAGCCCCCATGTTGCTTGATATTGATCCCCATAATGGCTTTTACGCGGTACCACCGGTTGCCGGCCATCGGTTGAAGATCGGCGACCATAAATTCACCATGCGCGGTGATCCTGATGATGATCGGGATGTGCTGCGTGATCATGCCCAAGCGGTCGTCGATTGGGCCGCCGCGCGGCTTCAGGGATTTGATCGCACCCATCTGGAAAGCGGCCGCGCGTGTTTTTACACGGTCCAGCAAGATGAGCGGTTTATCTTAGAGCCCGTAGGGGCGAAAGCCTTCGTGATGTCTGGTTTCTCAGGCCATGGTTTTAAGTTTGGCGCGCTGATGGGCGAGAGCATGGCGCGCCTGGTCTTAGGCCAGCAAGATGCGGCATCGGTGCGGGATTGGGCTGCTGGCTTGGCATTGGCGGCGTAACCCGCTAAACCCTCGCAACAGCTCATCCACTCAACCTTTGAAAAGGTCATCTCATGGCGATTATTCTTAAGCCCCATGAGCGCATCTTGTGCGCCCTCGATACCAATGATTTGAACAAAGCCAAGACCATGGTCAAATCGCTCGCCGGCGATGGTGAGCCCCTAATTGGCGGTATTAAGCTTGGGCTTGAGTTCTTTTCAGCCCTTGGGGCGCCCGCGGTTAATCAACTGCGCGCTGAGGGCTTGCCGGTGTTCCTGGACCTTAAATTTCATGACATTCCCAACACGGTGGCGGGGGCGGTACGCTCGGCCATGGTCACGGCCCCCAACTTTTTGACCATCCACGCCAGCGGTGGTGCAGCCATGATCGAAGCCGCCGCCGAGGCAGCAAAACAGGCCGCTGATAGCGCGCAGACAAACCCGCCGGTGTTGCTGGCGGTCACGGTGCTGACTAGTCTCGATGCCGATGATTTATCGAGCGTGGGCCAGGACCGGCAGGTGTCAGATCAGGTGCGTCGCTTGGGTGAGCTCGCCGTCCGGTCCGGGGCCAATGGTCTTGTCTGTGCGCCGTTTGAAGTGCGTTTCCTGCGTGAGGCGTTGGGCGATGATGTGGTGCTGGTGGTGCCGGGCGTGCGCCCCAGCTGGGCCGCTAAAAATGATCAGAAACGGGTGATGAGCCCAGTGGAAGCCATTGATGCGGGCGCTGATTATCTGGTGATTGGTCGGCCGATTACTGCCAGCGCTGACCCCGTTGATGCCGCCCGCAACATTGTCACGGAGATAGAGGCTGGCGTTTAGGCCGGTTCGGGTTAGGTTAGTGGGGTAACACTAGACACCCACCAAGCACCTGGTGCTAGTGCAGGCAACAGACACACTATAGGCAACAAAGACCATGGCCATCGATGTGAAAATCTGCGGGATTAACGAGCCACGAAGCCTCCAGGCCGCGGTGGGTGATGGCGCGCGTTATATTGGCTTTGTGTTCTATGAGCCATCGCCCCGGTATATCGCCCCGCAGATGGCGTCCCAGCTCGCCTGGCAAGTGGGCACCACATCACGGATTGTGGGCTTGTTTGTAGAACCCTCCGATGATTTCCTGGACGATGTGGTTAGCCAAACTCCGTTGAACATGATCCAGCTTCATGGCGATGAGACCCCAGGCCGAGTCGCCGAGATCAGAGCGCGGTACTCGATCCCGGTGATGAAAGCGTTTCGCATTGGTGCGGCGGCTGATTTTGACCCTGTGGCTCAATACGAGCCGGTGGCGGATTGGCTATTATTTGATGCCCGAGCGCCAAAGAATGTCGCCTCACTGCCTGGCGGTAACGGTATTGCCTTTGACTGGCAATTGATGGCCGGGCGTGACTTTAACCGGCCTTGGATGTTGTCGGGCGGTTTAAACGCGGAGAACGTGACGGCCGCCATCGAGGCCACAGGCGCGGAAACCATCGATATTTCCTCAGGTGTTGAGGCCGCACCAGGCCGAAAAGATCCCGATAAAATCGCGGCTCTCTTGGCCCTTACCAATAGCCTGACGCCCGCGTCAGAAAATCCCGCGGCGAAAAAAGCGCAATCCCTTGGCTTGCTGCTGCCGGAGGGTTAAGGTCCCGGCTCAATGTCGCGGCCAGCGTGGCAATACCAACCCCTGGCCCCCACGCTTTATGGTGTTTGAATGACCGTCAATTCCTATCGTGCAGGCCCTGATGATACCGGGCATTTTGGCATTTTCGGCGGCCGCTATGTGGCCGAAACCCTGATGCCTTTGATTCTGGCCGTGGAACAAGCCTATGAGGCGGCCAAGCAAGACCCCAGCTTTGACGAAGAGTTCCGTTATTATCTGGAGCATTATGTGGGCCGACCCAGCCCCTTGTTTCACGCCGCCCGGTTGACGGAGCATTTCCGCAAAGCGGCAGCCCCCAGCCAGGGCGCTAAAATCTATTTCAAGCGCGATGAGCTGAACCACACCGGTGCCCATAAGATTAACAATTGCGTGGGCCAGATTTTGCTGGCGCGCCGCATGGGCAAAACCCGGATTATTGCTGAGACTGGCGCGGGCCAGCATGGGGTGGCAACGGCTACGGTTTGTGCGCTGTTTGGGCTGCCATGCATTGTCTATATGGGCAAAACCGACATTGAACGCCAGGCGCCCAACGTGTTCCGCATGAAGTTGCTGGGTGCTGAGGTGCGACCGGTGACCAGTGGCTCTGCCACCTTGAAGGATGCCATGAATGAAGCCTTACGCGATTGGGTCACCAATGTGGAGGATACATTCTATTTGATCGGCACCGTGGCGGGCCCCCACCCGTATCCGGCCATGGTCCGTGATTTTCAATCGGTGATTGGCCATGAGACCCGGGAACAGATGATGGCGGCCGAAGGGCGTTTGCCCGATAGCCTGGTGGCTAGCATCGGCGGCGGGTCCAACGCCATGGGCTTATTCCACCCGTTTCTCGATGACCGGGATGTGGCCATGGTGGCGGTTGAAGCCGGTGGCCATGGGCTTGATAGCGATCAGCACGCTGCATCTCTCACCGGCGGTGTGCCTGGTGTGCTCCATGGCAATCGCACCTATTTGCTGCAAGATGATGATGGCCAAATAACCGAAGCACACTCGATCTCAGCGGGCCTTGATTACCCCGGTATTGGGCCTGAGCATGCCTGGCTCCATGACCAAAAGCGGGTGGAATATGTGCCGATCACTGACCGCGAAGCGCTCGATGCGTTCCAGCTTTGCGCCAGCCTTGAAGGCATCTTACCCGCTTTGGAACCCGCCCATGCCTTGGCCGAAGTGGCAAAACGCGCGCCAACCCTGCCTGAGGAGCATTTGTTGGTGATGAATATGTGTGGCCGGGGTGATAAGGATATCTTCACCGTTGCCGAAGCCCTCGGCGTTGAGATGTGATCGGATAGCATGATGAGCACAATTGTTGCGGCAAACCCCGCTGGCGCTAGCAATCTGCGTGGTAAAGCCCGTATCGATGCCCGTTTTGCGCACTTAAAAAAAGCCGGGCGCACGGGCTTGGTCAGCTTTATCACCGCTGGTGATCCGGCCCAGGACATTAGCCAGCAAGTGCTCAACGGGCTGCCAGGCGCCGGGGCCGATATTATTGAGCTTGGCATGCCGTTTACCGATCCCATGGCGGATGGCCCGGCGATCCAAGCCTCCAGCCAACGGGGGCTGAAGGCCGGGATGACATTGACGAAAACCCTGGATATGGTTCGTGACTTCCGGCGCGCGGATCAGGAAACGCCAATCATATTAATGGGCTATTACAACCCGATTTACCGCTATGGGGTTGATGCGTTTATCGATACAGCCCTGGCGGCTGGGGTTGATGGCTTGATCGTCGTCGACCTGCCGCCAGAGGAGGATGACGAGTTTTGCATCCCAGCGACCAAAGCGGGCTTGAGCTTTATCCGGCTGGCAACCCCGACCACCGATGATGCCCGCCTGCCCGCGGTGCTACGCCATACATCAGGCTTTGTTTATTATGTCTCAATCACCGGTATTACCGGCACTGCTTCGGCCGATCTGGCAAAGGTACAAGGGGCGATCGGTCGGTTGAAAGCACATACAGACTTACCGGTTGCGGTGGGTTTTGGCATCAAAACACCGGAGCAAGCAACCGAGATGGCCGCGCTCTGTGATGCGGTTGTGGTTGGTTCTGCTATTGTGGAAACCCTGAAAAACGCTTATCAAGAGCGGCCGGATACAGCGGTGGCTCAGGCGCTTGATTTCGTCAAAACGCTCTCGGATGCCGTACGCTCAGTATCGTGATACACTCTGATTTATGCCG
>JBCCBF010000061.1:0-10694 GCA_039814445.1 Pseudomonadota bacterium | reverse complement strand
GCGAAGCTCGAGCGATTTTAAGTCGCTTGCGTCTACCAATTCCGCCACGCGGCCACTCATAACCGGTGCATAGCATCTCACTGTCACGCCGCCAAGGGGGATCAGGGCTAAGATGGCTTAAAGTGGTTGAAATTGTTCTTTGATAATGCGCTCGCCCAGATTTTGGTCGGGGTCAAACAGCAAATTGAGGTCAATCGAACGGTCTTCGGTAATCTCAACACTGACGATATCCCGAATCTCTGTGTAGTCAGCCACCGCACTGACCGGGCGCTTATCGGCCTCCAGCACTTCAAAGGTGATCCGGGTTGTGTGGGGTAGTAGCGCGCCACGCCAACGCCGGGGTCGAAAGGGGCTGATCGGTGTCACCGCCATCAGCTGAGCGCCCAAGGGTAAGATCGGGCCGTGTGCTGAGAGGTTATAAGCAGTGCTGCCCGCCGGGGTGGCCACCAAGGCCCCATCACAGATCAGCTCCTCGAGCCGGGTGACGCCATCCACCATGATCTTGATCTTCGCCGCCTGACGGGTTTCCCGTAGCACTGAAACCTCGTTGATCGCATAGGCGGTTTCAATGGCGCCGAGTTCGGTCTTCGCCACCATGGATAAGGGGTGCAAACAGATCTGCTGGGCATTTTTCAGCCGGTTGAGCAAATCGTCCGGATTGAAATCATTCAACAAGAACCCGACAGACCCTCGGTTCATGCCAAAGACCGGCACGCCTGTGCCCATGGTGGTGTGCAACACCTCAAGCATAGTGCCGTCACCGCCGAGGGCGATGACCACATCGGCCTCATCCATGGGCACCGCATGGGGGATCACATCGGCCAAGGCGCCCAGGGCTTGCTGGGCACTCTCATGGGGGCTGGCATGGATCGCAACCCGTGGATTATCGGGGAGGGTGACCGGTTGGGTCATGTCGGTTGCCAGCTGCACCATGGCGTGAACGTGCCTATCATTAAAAGAGCAGGACTTGGCATATGGCGTACCCCACCGGCAAAACCAAGCCATGTTTGTGATTTCACGATACGGAAAAAAGCCCAGCCGTGCTATGTCGCGGGTTTATTTGAAGAATTGCGTGGTGATCCCTATGGCAAGACTGCACTTATTATTTATCGCTACCATTGTCGCCCTCGGCATGGGGGCTGGATTGGTGCTCAACCCGGCGGTTAGCCTGGCGCAAGAGATCGAGGCCGATGACGCACGTCATGCGGGGTTTTACTACCCGGAGCCTGATTTGGTTGAGGCGTATAAGCCTCGGTCACGGATTTTGCCCGATAGCGACCGCCTGCGCCGCGTGGGTTTTGTCACCTTGCTGACCACCCAACAGATGGCAAGCGGCACCCCACGCCTGGCGATTTTTGCCAAGGGGGCTGAGGCCGAGAAACTGATCATCGTGGCCTTGCAGGACGGTTATATGGACACCCTGTACCGCTCCCGCGCGGTGTTGGCCATGCTGACCGCCGTGGCCCGCTCAACCCCTTTGTTGCAAGAGATGAATGTGGCTGATCGCTTTACCTTCTTGGACCTCATTTATCTCATGGGCTTCACCCAGATGACGATTTCTGATGGTGATGAGTTAGCCCATACGATTGTGTTGTCCCCGGACGCTGAATTAGAGGAGCCGGAGTGATAGTCGACTATTATGGTCCAGTTTAACCGCCCGTGTTGCTCATATGGCGTTCAATAGAGGCCGCCCCGGGTGGTGCGCCAGGGGGCGACTGTCGGCGGTCTAGGCTGAAATCATGGCCACGCGGTTTATGGCTGATCGCCTGGCGGATTGCGTTATCCAAGGCCTCGTCATCTTGATCGCGGAGTATCTCGCGCAATTCGGCTTTATCATTCTGGCCCAAGCATAAAAACAACGTGCCGGTGCAGGTGAGCCGCACGCGGTTGCAGCTCTCACAGAAATTGTGGGTCATCGGCGTAATAAACCCGACCCGGCCACCGGTTTCCTCAACCCGCATATATCGCGCCGGGCCACCTGTGCGATCGGGCAGATCGGTGAGCGTCCAGCGCTTGCGAAGGGTTGCCCGAACCATTGAGAGCGGCAGGTACTGATCGAAGCGTTCAGCCCCGATATCGCCCATGGGCATGACCTCAATGAAGGTTAAATCAAACCCACGGTCGCCGCACCAAGCCACCATGTGATGAAATTCATCATCATTAATCCTGCGCAACGCCACCGTGTTTAGCTTGACCCGTAAGCCTGCCTTATCCGCCGCCTCAAGGCCGGCCATGACAGGGGACAAGTCACCCCAGCGGGTGATGGTGCGAAAACGATCGGGTTTAAGGGTGTCGAGGCTTACATTTACGCGCTTGATCCCGCAGGCGGCTAAATCGGCGGCATAGCGGGCGAGCTGGGTGCCATTGGTGGTCAGGGTTAATTCGTCTAATGACCCGGTGGTCACGTGGCGCGAGAGCCGATCCACAAGCCACATAATATTACGCCGTACCAGCGGCTCCCCTCCGGTCAGGCGAACTTTGCGCACGCCTAAACGGATAAACGCACTGGTTAGCCGGTCTAACTCTTCCAAGCTCAATACGTCACGCTTAGGTAAAAAAACCATGTCCTCGGCCATGCAATAGACACAACGAAGATCACAGCGATCCGTCACCGATACCCGCAAATAAGAGATCGCCCGTTCAAACGGGTCCACCAGCGGTGGCGCGGTAAGCTGGTTTGTTGGGGTGCGGTCGAGCACGGGGCTAGGGCCTAACGGTTTCTAGATGCATGGCTGATACCCTTTACTGTAGGGGGTTCCAGCCTTAGATACCATGCCAGTTCACGGGTTTTTGCCTGTAGTTGATAGGGGTTATGGACCAAAACGCTATCAGAGGCCCTGCGGCCCCATCGTTTTATGGCCGAACCTAGGGGCGGATATGACGGATTTTCCGGTTCGTACTTTCAAACACTAGGCATAGCGTCACGCTAAGAACTACTCGATACGCATAAATCGCCCTGTACGGTGATCGCGCTATTGAGGGTACAGCGCCACTTTACAAAAAGGGATGAGGCCAAGACCATGAGCCATGAATACGCTATCGATCCCCGGGATCCATCGCCCACCTCTGTGGAAATCTCTGCGGATGGCGAGCCTGTGCTTATCCTGCCGGTGGAGTTTGCCGCGAATGACATGATCGAAATCCATGTGGGCGATCACCGCGCCGATATCATCATCGATGGGCGCATGTGTAGTCGTACCCGGCAGCTGACCAATACCTTGCGTAGCTGGCTTGTGATGGCAGAAGAGGTGGCCTTGCGCCCGGTCAATTGTGACGTGCCGCGCCACCCTGATGGTACACCGTGTTACGCGCCGGTCTATAATTGCCATTCGGGCATCCAGCGTCGTATCTGAAATTTTTCCGTATAAACTGATACTTAGGCGGCTATGTTACGATGGCCGCCTTTTTCTATGGCTGCCGCCTGTGCCACGATGTCCTGCCAGGTGATGCTGTCATCTTGTGGCACCGCGGATAGCTGCCGCCGCCAAGCACGGGCACCGGGCCGACCGTTCATCAAGCCCATCATATGGCGCGTAATGCTTTTCAAGGGCGTACCCGCGGCCAAGCGCGCGATCACATAATCCTCGAGGCTTGCCAGCCTATCAGCCACCATAAGGGTATGGTCAGCCTGGGCTGCTTGGGGAAAGAATAAGCGTTCCGCCCGGGCCATGATGAGCGGGTTTTGATAGGCTTCCCGGCCGATCATCACGCCGTCGAGGGCTGGTAGCGCCTTATCGGGCTCCAGGGCCGATTGCATGGCCTTAATGGTTTTAAGCCCACCGTTCAGGATGATCTCAAGCTCAGGCCGCCGTTGCTTTAGCCGACGCACGCGGTCGTAATCCAGCGGCGGCACATCCCGATTTTCTTTCGGGCTGAGACCTTGAAGCCAAGCCTGACGCGCATGGATATAGAAGGTGTGGCACCCAGTCTCCGCAATCGCATCAACAAAATCATCTAAAAACGGGCCGCTATCGCATTGATCAATACCGATCCGGCATTTGATCGTCACGGGGCGATCCGTGCTGTTGGTCATGGCCGTGACCAGCTGCGCCACATGATCGGGTTCCGCCATTAAACAGGCCCCAAATCGGCCGGATTTCACCCGGTCCGATGGGCAGCCACAGTTCAGGTTGATTTCATCATAACCGTAGCGCTGGGCGATATCAGTGGCGCGGGCCAGATCATCCGCATCGGAGCCGCCGAGCTGTAGCGCCAAGGGATGTTCAGCCCGATCAAAGGCAAGATGTCGTTCCGCATCGCCATGGAGGATAGCACCGGTGGTGACCATTTCAGTGAACAGCAAGGTATTGGGGGCCAGCTTACGCATCAGCATCCGTTGATGGCGGTCGGTCCAATCCATCATCGGGGCGACCGATAGCCGTCGATCAAGCCCGCTGGCCGCGTGTTCGCCGGGCATGGCGCCTTGGGCTGGTTTTGGGGTTGCTGTTTCATCCATGGGCGGCACTGTATCGGCACTCGATGGAAATAAAAATATCAGATAACCAATAAACCGCCGATTTCTTTGGTTTTCCGGTCAGAAATCTTGCCCCATCACCGTGCGTTGCCTTACGCCTATTGCCCAAGATCTGCGACCACTACCATGTGACCGATAAGAAAGAGCCGCCCATGTCCGCCTTAGAAGATCAGCCCCCAGGCGATGATAATGATTGGATTGATATTGGTGGTGAACGACTGCGCGTATTCTCGCGGGCGCATCTTGAGGTTCAAAACCCTTATGCAGCGCTATCCGATGCGCGGCTGACTAAGGCCTTTGACGATTATGCAGACGCGGTTGGTGAACAGACCCCGCCGATCATGCGCGCCATGCAGCGCGCTTTGAAAGAGGGGACCGTCTGGGATGGTAAGGATGTGGGGGATGCGATCACCCGGCTTGCCATTCGTGAAGGGCATATGTACGGGTTGGGATCTTCGCCCCAAGTGTCTCGGGAATCCTATTTGCTCTGGGCAGGGGCTGCGCGGCTGATGCAAAGGGCCGGGTATGGGCCTGATGACCCCGTGCGCCGTCCGGATAAGAAGGGGCCTGATCAGGGGCCAGGATCAGCGCCATCGCGCCCTATGCGGCCTGGTGGTTAACCTTCACCCCCATGACATAATCGTAATGACACGGGCCAAACTCTAAGTCAGACCCGTGTGTAGTGCTCGGTGATCAAGCGTCTTGTTCCACCGTCGGCCCTGGTGCGTGATGCACGGCACTGATGCTGAAATCTATCAGCCCATCAGCGGCTAAATTCAATTCGGGCATTACCCGAAACATCACGGCGTCCAAGATGCGATGAACACTGTCGCGGCTACCATCGACCATGGCGGAGCACCCAGCGTTAAGGAAGTAGGTGCCCGGCATCAACCGGCTGTCGAACTCGAACACCACATCAACAATCTGTCCCGGCTGAACGCTAAGCTTTTCCGCATGGGGGGCTGATGAGGCGCTACCACCTAAATCAACGCCGGTTTTCGTGCGAATAAACATGCCGAAATGCACACCCTCATGGGCGCGGTCGAACTCAACCCGGAACCGGTACTGATAGCGCTGGCCCCGGCTGATGACATTGACCCGTCGACCATCAGTGGTGGTGATATGCGGGTCGCTGATCCGGCCGCCATTGGGTTCATAGGCATTGGTGGTGGCGCTGACACAATTGGGGTCAAAATAGGGTTCTGCCTCGTCGTCCGGTTGAGCATCCACGAGGGTTTTACCTGAGGCACTTCCAGGGGATTCCATCGTGGCGCTTTGTTGATCAAGTGCCGCTGCCGCTGAGGGTGAGGCGGCGGGCGCTTGGGCATGGCGGCGGATCTCAGCAATCAGCGCATTTGTGTCTGTGGCGCGGTCATAAAGCAGGCGTTGGTAGTACTGCACCACCCGTTTCGGCGTGTCATCGAGCACCAATTCACCACCATGGAGCAGGATAGCGCGGTTACACAGCTCGGTCACAGAATTGGCGGCATGGCTGACAAATAGCAGGGTGCCGCCATTCTCCAGCAGACGATGAAGATAGGCAAAGCACTTGCGTTGGAATGCTTCATCACCCACCGACAGCGCTTCATCAACAATCAGAATTTCCGGCTCCACCGCAATCGCCACGGCAAAGGCAAGACGCATATACATGCCGGTGGAATAGGTTTTAACCGGCCGGTCAAGAAAATCGCCGATCTCGGAAAACTCAACGATTTCGGGGTATTTAGCATCGATTTCTTGTTGGCTGAGGCCAAGCACGGCCGCGTTTAGATAGACGTTTTCCTGGCCGGTAAACTCAGGATTGAAACCGGCACCAAGCTCCAGCAATGCGGCCAACCGGCCATGGGTTTTAAACCAGCCCTCAGTGGGGGTGACGGTGCCGGCGAGCAATTGCAGCAGGGTGGATTTGCCCGAGCCATTGCGGCCCATCACGCCAATGGCTTCGCCCCGTTTGATCGACAGATCAACACCGTGCAAGGCTTGAAACGGGGTGAAACGCTGTTTGCCACGAAAGATCGCTTGCAACAGCCGGTCCTCGGGCCGTTTATAAATTCGGTAACTCTTACCAAGCCCGCTGGCTTCAATCGCCAGATCCGGGGCTAGTTCATGGGATGCGGGCGCGTTAGAGGACATCGGAAAACCCACGCCGCGACTTTATAAACAACCAATGGCCCGCCTGAGCAAAGGCGGTGGCGGCCGCCCCATATAGGAATAACGCGAGCCAATTGGGCTGTGTGCCAAAGATTGCCACATCCCGTACCGCCTCAATGATCAGCGTCAACGGATTGTAATATAAAAGAAAACGCAGTTCCTCGGGGAATTGTTCAACCGGGAAGAAGATGGGGGAGAGGAACAGCAGGATTGTGGTCATAATCGCGCTGATTTCCCCGATGTCCCGCAAGAACACACCCAACGCGGCCAGGGTCCAGCCTAAGCCTAGGAACAAGGGAATGAGCGGCACGATCATCACGGGCAGTAACAGAATGGTCAAGGGCGGTAGACCGATAAACACCAGATGGGCGGTGATCAGCACAATAAAGCTTATGCCCGTGTGAAACAGGGCCGAGACCAGCAAGACGTAACTAAGGCTTTCCAGCGGGAAGATAACCTTGCGCACATAATTGACATTCTCAAGCACCAGGGTCGGCGCCCGGGTCAGGCATTCGGCTAGCAATCCATGGACGATCAGCCCAGCAAATAAAATGATGGCGAAGTTAAACCGGTTATCTTCGATTGCCATTTGGGTCCAGCGCACCTCAAAAATCACACTGAAGACAAAGGTGTAGACGGCGAGCATCAATAACGGCCGGCCAAACGACCAGAGCATGCCAAGCATGGAGCCACGATACCGGCTGGTCACATCCCGCTTGGCTAATTGCCAAATCAGGAAGGGATTTTGCAAAATTGGGTTGATGAAGAGCCGCATAGGGTCGCTGGGTGGGGCGTGGGTGGAGTTGTCGGGTCCCATGGCTGCGTGCATAGGATGCACCACTCCCTACACCAGACGTGATCTTGGTTAAAGCGCGTTTGATGGGATTATGCGGACAGGACTGGCTCGCACAGAGGCCCGTAAAGAGGTTCTCAGGGGCGCTCGCTGTTAAACGTGGAAGCTCTCACCACAACCACAGCGGCCTTTTTCGTTGGGGTTCGAGAACACAAAGCGGCTTTCGAAGCGGTCTTCTACATAGTCCATTTCCGAGCCGATCAGAAACATGATGGCGGCAGGATCGATGAACACACGGGCCCCTTTATCCTCGACGACTTCCTCAAACTTCTTCTGTTCCCGGGCGTATTCAATGTCATAGGACATGCCTGAGCAGCCCTTGGTGGAAACCGCCACGCGCAGACCCAACACCGGGTCGTCAGACCGGGCCATTAACTCCTTAACGCGGTTAGCTGCTGCGTCGGTCAGTTTAATTGGGGCGGGTAGGGCGCGTGCCATGTGTAACTCTCCCAAACAACCAAAGGCCGCATCGGCCGTTAGAACATACCCAGTTCCATTTTGGCGAATTCACTCATCATATCAGGAGTCCAGGGTGGGTCCCAAACAATCTCGACATCTGATCCTTTAATCTCTTCGACCGATTCCACCGCATCAGCCACCCAGCCAGGCATCTCACCGGCCACGGGGCACCCTGGTGCGGTCAGGGTCATTTTCACATCAATGGTGTTATCGGGCCTGATCATCATGTTGTAGATGAGGCCTAGTTCAAAGATATCAACGGGTATCTCGGGGTCATAGACCTCTTTCAACGCCTCCACGAGCTTTGGGTAAAGCGGGCTGCTGAAATCGGCCTTGAGGAATGGGGGCGGTGGGAAGTCTTCGTCTTCCTCAACGCCGGCTGGTGTGTTGTTTTCGGTCACAGACATGACTGGCTCCTGCCATTAACCCAGTAACATTTTAGCTTTTTCAATGGCTTCCACAAGGCGATCAACCTCGCCAATCGTGTTATACAGCCCAAAAGATGCACGGGCGGTGCCGACCAAGCTCAGGCTATCCATTAAGGGTTCAGCACAATGTTTGCCAACCCGTACCGCCACCCCGAACTTATCCAGGATGGTGCCCATATCATGGGAATGCAAGCCATCGACCGAAAAGGAGATGATGGCGGCTTTTTGATCGGCTTCGCCATAAATGGTTAGCCCGTCGATATCCTTCATGCGCGCGGTGGCGTAAGTCAGCAGATCATGCTCATGGGCTGAAATCCGGTCCATGCCGATGGCTGATACATAATCAATCGCGGCGGCCAGGCCCACGCCCTCCATGATCGGTGGGGTGCCAGCTTCGAACTTATAGGGGCCTGTTTTATAGCTCGTGCCATCAAAACTAACCCGTTCGATCATATCGCCGCCGCCCTGGAATGGCGCCATGCGGTCAAGCATATCGTCAGTCGCGTACAGGATGCCGATGCCGGTGGGGCCATAGAGCTTATGCCCGGTGAAAATATAAAGATCACAGCCTAAATCTTGCATATCGACCGGCATGTGAACGGCCGCTTGGGACCCGTCGAACAACACCGGTATACCGCGGGCATGGGCGCGTTCCACGATGGCTTTGGCCGGGGTGATAGTGCCCAAGACATTGGACGCATGGGCGACAGAAACGAGCTTTGTGTTGCTGGTGATCAGCTGTTCAAATTCATCGAGCAAGAAATTGCCGCGATCATCCAAGGGGGCCACCTTGATCACCACGCCCTTTTCCTGGGCGAGCATTTGCCAGGGTACAATATTGGCGTGGTGCTCCATGGTGGTGATGATGATTTCATCACCGGCCTTGAAATGCGCCCGACCCAGCCCGTGCATGACCAGGTTAAAAGCCTCGGTCGCGTTGCGCGTGATGACGATATTTTCGCGGCTCGGGGCGTTGATGAAATGGGCGGCCTTATCGCGCAATGCCTCGTATTGCGTGGTTGCCCGTTGGCTCAAGGTATGCACGCCACGATGAACATTCGAGTAATCATGGGCCAGTAGGGTGGCCATGGCATCGATAACCTGCCGCGGCTTTTGCGCGCTGGCACCGTTATCCAGATACACCAAAGGCTTGCCGTTTATCTCTTGGCTAAGCGCCGGGAAATCGGCACGGATCGCCTCCACATCAAATGTGTTCGCGCCGGACCGGTTCCGGTTTACATCTGATTGTAAGGCAGCGTCGCTCATAAGCTCCGTAACCGTGTGCGCATGATGTCCATAAAGATATCCTGTACCGCCTCATGCTCAATCAACTCGATGGCTTCGGCCAAGAAGCTCTCGATCAATAGGGCGCGGGCGTCCTCATAGGATATGCCGCGTGAGCGCATGTAGAACAAGGCTTGCTCATCAATCTGCCCAGCGGTTGCCCCGTGGCTACATTTGACGTCATCAGCATAGATTTCCAGCTCAGGCTTGCTGTCGATTTCAGCGGTGTCTGACAGCAATATGGCTTGGTTAAACTGATAGCCATCGGTCTTCTGGGCGCCCGGATGCACATGGATCTTGCCCTGGAACACTGCGTGCCCCTTATCGGCCACCACCCCTTTATAGGTTTGGTTTGAATTGCCGTGTTCCACCAAATGGTCGGTGTGGGTGGTGGTGTCCGTGTGCTGGTCACCATTGAGCAGATAAGCACCATTAAGGTGAGAAACCGCGCCGGTGCCGCGCAGGGCAATGTGGATTTCATTGCGGGCGAGGGCGGCACCAGTGGTCAGGGTAAAATTATCATAAGAAGCATCGCGCCCCACCACAGGGGTGATGGTGGAAATATGGCTTGCCTCATCACTCTCAGCGTTCAGGCGGTAATGACCCAGATGGGCGTTATCGCCAACCATCACTTCGGTTACGCTGTTGTTCAGATAATCACCATGGCCGTACCAATGCTCAAGCACCGTCGCGTTGGTACCGCCTTCGGCGATGATCAAATTGCGCGGCTGGAAGGCTTGGTGATCCGTCACAGCGGTGGTCACGAAATCAATTTCAATGACCGGTTCAACCGTGGTGTTTCGCGGGATGTGAATGAACAAGCCATCCTGCATGAAACTAGCGTTCAAGGCAGGGAAATGGTGTTTATCCGCCGTGGCTAAGCGCCCCAAATGCGGTTCGACCAAATCAGCATGGTTCTCGATCGCATCGGCCAAGCCCATGACAATGACGCCTTCGGGTAATTGACTTAAGTCTGAGGCGCCTTGGTCAAATTGCCCATTCACAATCACCGCTTTGATGGTGCCTTCAAGCAGGCTTTGCACCT
>JBCCBF010000323.1:0-3253 GCA_039814445.1 Pseudomonadota bacterium | reverse complement strand
TCCCCCAGCATGTGCTGGATTTAGGCCCTGATTTGTTGGGCGTGACCCGGGAGGACACCAGCAACAGCCTGCACCTGGTCGCCCTGCACAATGTGACCCCATACGCAAAAAGCTTGCCCTTGGGCCAAGTGCCCATGCCGCCCTATGTGGGGGCCTGGGCCGATGCGTTGACCGGCGAGACTATCGATCCCCACGCGACAGAGCTAACCTTTGAGCCCTACCAATCCATGTGGCTGGTCCCCCAGGTCGATTGCCCCCACCCAGAGCCTTTGCCAAGCCCAACAGACCAATCATCTGATGATGCCTAAAGCCTAACGGCGCGTGTGACCTAGGAAGGCAAAGCCCTCGCCATCAGGCGTTGTCAGCGTCAACGGCTGCGCGAAACTCATCGCGCAACTCGGAATGGGCGGCATAGACCCGGTTCCAGTTGGGCATAAACGGCGCTTCCATGGGCGTGTTCAGGAAATCATCCCCGGCATGGAGGATGCTTTCTAAAAACACTTCAATTGCAGCCTCTTCCCGGTGCCGGTCGAAATTCAGACCGTTAATCTTGGCGTTATAATAATATTTCTCCACGTCATCCAAGGCGGCGCGGTAGTAATTCGCCTTGACCGTCCGCACCACGGGGGCCGAGATCACCTCCCCTTGCGTGGCCAGCTTGCGGTATAGGGATTTGGCTATGTCATAACTCATCCGCGCCAGACCCTGGGTCATATCCCCAGCGGATAAATCCTGATGCTTGTGGTCATAGCAATCGGAGATATCGACCTGGCACATCTGGTTGGTGGACAAAATATGATACATCTCGGACAAGGTACCGACCTCAAGCCCCCAATCGCTTGGAATGCGTAAGGCCGAGATCACATCACGCCGCATGGCGAACTCACCCGATAGGGCGTAGCGGAACACCCCCAAGTAATTCAGGAAATCGGTGGGCCCCACCGTGGCTTTCATGGCGCGGATCAGCGGGTCGAAGAACAACCGAAACACTCGCCCCGCCATGGCGTTGTTGTGGATACGGGCGTAAAACCCCTTCGCAAATTTGATGTCAAAGCGCGGGTTCACAATCGGGTAGAACAACCGCGCGGGTAGCCACCGGTCATAGGTCACAATATCGCAATCATGGAGCGCTATCGCCTTGGACCGGTCAGCCGCCAGGGTGTAGCCAAAGCAATACCAAACGTTACGGCCCTTACCGCGTTCGGTGGGCGCAAGATCGCTTTCTTTCAGCTTTTTGTCGATTTCCAACATCCGCGGGCCGTCATTCCAGATGATGCTCACCTGTTGCGGCAGCTCGGACATAATGCCCTTCACGCGCTTGAACTGCTCCTCATCGGCCATATCGAGGCCAAGGATCACTTCATTGAGATAGGGGATCTTGGCGATTTCCTCGACGATCTTGCTCATGGATTCCGTTTCAAACTCGGAATACAAGGCCGGCAAGATCAGCGCCATGGGGCTTGCCTTCGAATAGGTGACCAGCTCAGCCTCCAAATCCTCAAGACTGCGATCGCCTAATTTGTGCAATGTTGCGACAATGCCGTTTTGATGAAAATCGGCCATGTAACCCCCTGATTTTGTTCGCTCACGCACAAAGGTGCGGACCGGCAGGCGCATAGTAAACAAGCCCCCGGTGGGTGCAAGCCCTCTCGCCCAGTTGCAATTCCGATGAAACCAACCTAGCAAGCTAATGGTTCAATTTTTCTGGGCGCTTGGGTGGCGCATCGGCAAGGCCCTAGCCCCCCGCCCTGACAGCTTATGGAATCTGGAGACGTAAGAATGACCGATTTGTCCGGTAAAAACGCGGTGGTCACTGGCTCAACCAGCGGTATTGGCCTTGGCATGGCCCGCGCCCTGGCGATGGCTGGTGCGAATGTGATGATCAATGGCCTCGGTGATGCGGCAGAGATCGAAAAAACCCGGGCCAGTTTGGAGCAAGAAAGCGGCGTTAAGGTACGATTTAACGGTGCGAATATGCTCAAGCCTGATGAAATCACCGCCATGATCGACGAGGCCAATAGCGAGATGGGCTGTGTTGATATTTTGGTGAACAACGCCGGTATTCAATACGTGTCACCGGTGGAGGAGTTTCCCAACGATAAGTGGGAAGCCATCATTGGCATCAACATGTCGTCGAACTTCTACACCATCAAAGCCGCTGTCCCGAGCATGAAACAAAAGGGCTGGGGCCGGATCATCAACCTGTCTTCGGCCCATGGCATTACCGCCTCGCCCTTTAAAGCGGCCTATGTGGCGGCTAAACACGGAGTGATTGGCCTGACCCGCACCATGAGCCAGGAACTGGCCCAAGATGGCATCACCGCAAATGCTATATGCCCTGGCTATGTGCTAACACCCCTGGTCGAAGCCCAGATCCCTGACACGGCAAAAGCCCGCGGCATCACCGAAGAAGAAGTCAAACGCGATGTGCTCTTGGCCGCCCAACCAACCAAGGAATTCACCACGGTGGAACAAATTGGCGAGGCGGTGGTGTTCTTGTGTTCAGACACCGCGTGCAACATCACCGGCCACGCCCTGACCATGGATGGTGGCTGGACCCAATATTGATGGCCAAGGCAAACACCCCGACCAAAGCAACCAAGACCGCCAAGCCCGCAAAACAGGCAACGACCACGCCCCGCAAACGCGGGCGCAACGCCAAGACCATCAACCTGGCGTTGCAAGGGGGCGGTGCCCATGGGGCTTACACCTGGGGTGTTCTGGACACGATCCTGGCCGATGACCGTCTTGTTATTGAGGGCATCAGCGGCACCAGCGCTGGGGCCATGAACGCCGTGGTGCTGGCCGATGGCTATCAAAAGAATGGCAGCGAAGGTGCGCGCGAAGCGTTGAAGAATTTCTGGACCGAGGTCAGCCGCCAGGCTGCCTTCAGCCCACTTCAACGCAGCCCTTTGGATATGTTTTTCGGGTCGTGGAACCTGGACACCTCACCGACCTTTGTCGCGTTTGATATGTTAAGCCGGGTGGCCTCGCCCTACGATCTAAACCCAGCCAACATCAATCCCTTACGCGATCTGCTGAGAAGCACCGTTGATTTTGAACGGGTTCAGGGCTGCACCGCCTTTAACCTTTATATCACCGCCACCAATGTCCAAACGGGTCGGGCCAAGGTTTTCCGGCGAGAAGAGCTCGATGTGGAACGGGTTCTCGCCTCCACCTGTCTACCCCAACTGTTCCAAGCGGTGGAGATTGATGGCGTGCCCTATTGGGATGGCGGCTATATGGGCAACCC